>NZ_JBVMUY010000055.1:0-85403 GCF_055632325.1 Nocardiopsis sp. KDC1DS13DA1 | reverse complement strand
AGGTTGAACGTGCGCTGGGAGCGCAAGGCCTCCACCTTCCTGGCCATGCTCGGCACCGCCTGCATCCTCATCTGCTACAAGCACACCGACGGCTCTTGAGGTCAGCTCTGAGGACACCTCTCTCGAGGAACTGGTGCGGGTGGCCGGGTCCCGTTGGGCGGTCGAGGAGTGCTTCCAGAGCGCGAAGAACGAGGCCAGACTGGATCGCCACCAGATGCGAGGTTATCGAGCGTGGTACCGGAACATCACCTTTTCCGTGGCCGCTTTAATGTGCCTGGTTCGGCTCCGACAAGCTGTTCAAAAGGGGGGATCAGAACACACCTCGAGCGTGTGTGGGATCACCTTGAGCGTGAACGAGATCCGGTGTTTGTTCGACCGGGTGGCAGCGCGGATCTTCCACCCGGTCGAGCATGTCCTGGAGTGGTGCCGCTTCAGACGCCGTTCCCAGCAGCGTGCCCGAGCGAGCCACTACCGCGGACGCACAGGCAACAATCTGTCGTTGCAGTACTAGAGAGCGTCTGAAAAGGGTCAGGGCGGTGTTCGGGCCAGGCGGTGGAGCAGGGTCATACTCATCGCGAGGTGGATAACGCTTTCGGAGTTCGCGGCCAGGTACTCGTAGTCCTTGGCGGTGCGCCGGTACTTGCCCAGCCAGGCGAACGTGCGCTCGACGACCCACCGACGCGGCACGACCGCGAACCGGTGCGCCTCACGCGCAGGAGCACCCCGTGGAGCTCGGGTGCCCCGGAAGCCGCCGTCACGCCGCTGGACGACCTGGATGGTGACGTCCACCGCCCGGCGCGCCCACTCCGCGAAGTCCTGACCGCGATACCCCTGGTCGGCCCAGACCTGCCGCAGACGCGGGAACAGGTCCGATGCCAGTCACAGACAGCAGCACCATCGCGGTCTCCAGCGTTCGCGGGGCTGACACGGACCGCGAGCACGGGCCCATCGTGTCGACCAGCGGGTGAGGCCTGGTCCCGTTGACCTTCGTGCCTCCGTCGTAGCCGTGAAGTCCACCGCGGTCGGCGGACTTGGCGCTCTGGGAGTAGATGATCCCCGCACTGGGGACCGGGGGCGGCCGTTACGGATCCGTTCGCGCCGGCGCAGGCGATCCAGGATCTGCTCCCAGAGGCCCTGACGGCGCCACAGCCTCCAGTGGTGGTGGACGCCTCTGCCAGGGTGGGAAATCGTGGGACAGCAGCCTCCACGCGCACCCGGCTCTGGCCCAGTAGGCCAGCGCGCCTGTGATCTCGTGCCGCTCGGTGTAGGACGGGGCGTCCGCCCGACCCGTGCGCGGGGATGAGTGGGGCGAGGACCTCCCACTCGGAGTCAGACAGGTCAGCGGAGTACGGGGGACGTCCGGGCACCGTCGGCCTCCGACTGTAGGGGTCACCTGTCCGGTCTGTATCGCCCTGACCCTTTTCAGGCGCCCTCTAGTTCCGTAGCCCTCGGTACGGGGCATTCTTTCTCCGAGCTGAAGTGCCCGGTGGAGCCACCGCACCTGATCTGAAGCCAGGTTTTCCCGGGAGCGGGCGACGAGCGTGGGCAGGAGTATGGGGAGGGTCCCTTCGTCGGTTCGGGCGTGGCCGTGCTGGTCATCGTCGGGATCGTGCTACTCGCCCGCCGGGGTTAGCGTCCCCTCAACCTCGTCCACGACCCGCCGCCAGTGCTCGCGGCGCTCCGCCCGCTCCTGGGGGCGCCCATCCGCTCCTGGTGGAAGCACAGGACGCAGCGCCCGCCTTTCGGGGTGACCGCGACCTGCACCATGGTCTCCGCGCCGCCCGGGGGCCGGTGCGTGAGCCGCACGTGGTAGCGCCGCGGCCCCTCGCGGAGGCCGCGCACCCCGCCCGCGGTGCCGTCCGCTGTCCGGTAGGTGCCGCCCCGGCACAGCTCGACCGACGGTGACGGGCCGAGCCACAGCTCCAGCCCCTCCCTGCCGGTCATGAACCGCCACACCCGTTCGGCGGGCAGGGGCGGTGTGCGTGACACCCCGATCCGGTACCCCGCGTCCCGCGTCACTCCGACCTCTTCTGCGGCGTCTCCCTCAGGGCTGGTTCCGTCGTGCGCGCAGTGCGCGGACCTTCTCGCGGTTGCCGCAGCGCTCCATGGCGCACCACCGCCGCCTCCCGGGGCGGGAGGTGTCGACGAAGAGCAACAGGCAGTTGTGCCCGCCGCACTCGCGGACGCGGTCGGCGTAGGCCCCGGTGAACAGCTCGACGGCGTCGCGGGCGACGGTCGACAGCGCCTGCGAGGCGTCGGCGGGGGAGGCCCAGGAGGCGGTCCCGCCGGGGTCCATCTCCGGCACCAGCGGGGCCCTCGCGGCGCACAGGTTGATCTGGGCCACGTCCTCCTCCGGGAGCGGCCTTCCGTGCGCCGTCGCGCGGGTCACGCGCAGGATCGCGTCCCGCAGGCGGCGCGCGTCGGTCACGTCTGCCTCCGCCACCCGCACCTTTGACGGGTCCAGGCGGAGGCGGCACGCCGCCAGCCAGGTGTGCAGGTCGGCGGGGGCGTGCAGCACCTCCCACCGGGCCAGCTCGTCGGGGCCGCCCGTGGTGAGCAGTTCCAGGCACAGAGCCCCTGGGTCGAACAGGTAGCTCGCCCCGTTCGGAGGGTGCATCGGCATGCCCGTTGCGCTCGTGCTCATGTAACCAGTATAACTGGAATCACTGACGCGGGGGAGCCCAGCGGCCCCCGGATGATCCCAGGGAGACCACCGATGGCCGTGGACTGGCAGCTCGTCGTGGACTGCGCCGAACCGATCGCGCTCTCGCGCTTCTGGGCGGCGGCCCTGGAGTACGAGCCCGAGGACAACGACGCGCTCATCGGACGCCTGGAGGCGGCGGGCATGGTCGGGGAGGACGACTACACCGAGGTGGACGGGCGCCGGGCGTTCGTCACCCTCGCCGCGATCCGCCACCCCGACGACCCCGTGCAGGCGGACACCGGCATCGGCCTGGGCCGACGCCTCCTCTTCCAGCGGATCCCCGAGGGGAAGACGGTGAAGAACCGCCTCCACCTCGACCTGCGGGTCGGGCCCGAGCGGCGGGCCGCGACGGTCAGGCGCCTGGAGGGACTCGGCGCGACCGCGGTGCGCGAGATCGAGGAGCCCGGGGTCTCGCTCGTCACCATGCTCGACCCCGAGGGCAACGAGTTCGACGTCCAGTGACCCCCTACCCCTCCGGGTTGAGGAAGTGCTCGCGGACGAGGAAGGCGTGCCGGGAGAAGTCGGTGAACACCCCGTCCACCCCGGCCTCGAAGAAGGCCTCGTACTCCGCCGCGAAGCCCCCGTAGTCGCCCGGCTCGCCGTCCGAGCGCAGCTGCTCGGGCAGGAAGTGGTTCTCGCTGCGGAACGTGTACGGGTGCACCAGGAGCCCGGCCTCGTGCGCGTTCTCCACCAGGTCGGTGGGCTCGTCCAGCCCGCCGTCCTCGGTGGTCGGGACCACCAGGCTCTTGTGCGGGCCGATCGCGTGCGCGAAGGAGGCGACCTCCGCCAGGCCGTCCGGGGTGGTGTAGTGCAGCCAGTGCTCCTCGGTGCCCATGAGGTAGACCAGGGGCAGTTCCGTCTCGGCGAGCTTGCGCAGGCTCTCCGCCTCGAAGGACTGGAGGAACACCGGGACCCTGGGCTCCGGGCCGGTCAGTCCGGCCTCGCGCAGTGTCGCGATCAGCGTCGGCTCCAGCTCCAGCCCCTGGGACACGTGGTAGGCGGGGTGCTTGGTCTCCGGGTAGATCCCGATCGGGCGCTTCAGCTCCGCGGTCAGCGCGAACGCGAGCTCGATCACCTCGTCCAGGGTCGGGATCTCGTAGGACCCGTCCATCATCGCGTTCATCTTGCGCACGTCCTGGAGCCGCTCCACCGCGCGCAGGGTCTTGATCTCGGCCAGCGTGAAGTCCTGGGCGAAGAACCCCTCCACCTCGTGCCCGTCGATCGTGCGCGTGGTGCGGCGGTCGGCGAACTCCGGGTGCTCGGCCACGTCGGTGGTCCCGCCGATCTCCTGCTCGTGGCGGCAGATCAGCTTCCCGTCCTTGGTGGCGACCAGGTCCATCTCGATGAAGTCGCCCCCGTACCGGGCCCCCAGCTCGTAGGAGGCCAGGGTGTGCTCCGGGCGGTGGCCCGACGCCCCCCGGTGCGAGATGATCGTGATCGGGAGTTCCTTCTTGTTCCTGCGCACAGCCGAACCGTCCTGGGAAGCGGAGTAGACGACAGAGTCCTGGGGGATCACGGCCGCCCCGCGAGAGGGGCCGGAGGATCCATTCTCCCCGAGACCGCACCCCGCTCCGACCGTGCCCGGACGACGGACCCGGCCCGACGGGCACCGGGTCCCGGACGCGGCACGGGGCCGACCGGTCGTCGGTCGGCCCCGTGTGACGGACGGCGCCGCTCGGGCGCTAACCCTCAGGACAGGCGCGAGAGCACGAAGTCCACGCACTCGGTGAGCTTCTGGACGTCGCCCGGCTCCACCGCCGGGAACATGGCGACGCGCAACTGGTTGCGGCCGAGCTTGCGGTACGGCTCGGTGTCCACGACGCCGTTGGCGCGCAGGACCTTCGCGATCGCGGCGGCGTCGACGTCGTCGCTGAAGTCGATCGTGCCGACCACCTGCGACCGCTTGGCCGGGTCGGTGACGAAGGGCGAGGCCACCGGGGACTTCTCGGCCCAGTTGTACAGGATGGACGACGACTCGGCCGTGCGCGCGACCGTCCACTCCAGACCGCCCCGGGTGTTCATCCACTCCAGCTGCTCGGCGAGCAGCAGGAGCGTGGCCACGGCCGGGGTGTTGTAGGTCTGGTCCTTGCGGGAGTTGGCCACCGCCGTGGTCAGCGAGAAGAACTCCGGGATGTACCGGCCGCCCGCCGCGATCTCCTCCACGCGCGCCAGTGCCCTGGGCGACATGACCGCGATCCACAGGCCGCCGTCGGCCGCGAAGCTCTTCTGCGGCGCGAAGTAGTACACGTCCGTCTCGGCGATGTCGACCGGCAGGCCCCCGGCGCCGCTGGTGGCGTCCACGAGCACGAGCGCGTCGTCGTCGGCGCCCGCCACCCGCCTGATCGGGGCGGCCACACCGGTGGAGGTCTCGTTGTGGGTGAGCGCGTACGCGTCCACACCGGCCTCCGCGACGGCCTCGCCGTGGCTGCCCGGGTCGGTGCTGACGACGGTGGGCTCCTCCAACCACGGAGCGCCCTGGGCGACCTTCGCGAACTTGCTGGAGAACTCGCCGAACGCCAGGTGCTGCGACTTGGAGCGCAGCAGGCCGTGGGCGGCGATGTCCCAGAAGGCGGTCGTACCGCCGTTGCCGAGCACGACCTCGTAGCCCTCGGGGAGGGAGAAGAGGTCGCTCACGCCCGAGCGCACCCGGGACACCAGGGACTTCACCGGCTTCTGGCGGTGGGAGGTGCCCATGTAGCGGGTTCCGGAGGAGGCCAGAGCCTCCAGCTGCTCCGGGCGGACTTTGGACGGGCCGCTGCCGAAACGGCCGTCGGAGGGCAGCAGGTTCGCGGGAATCTGAATGTCGTCGGTCACGGTCCCCAGGGTAGTGGTGGCGCCCCCGACACCGCCGGTCAGGGCGTGGATTGGTTGCGTGAACATCCGTGACGCCGATATCGCGGAATCACATCGCCAGAAGTTCTGGCCGATATGGGACAGGAGGAATTGCCGGAAAGAGGATGAAGCATCGGGTCCGCGTGATGTCTCATGGTGCCGCCATCGGGGGGTGGAGGAGACGACACAACCCGTGGGAGGGGTCCGGCATGGCGAAGGAGTGCACGTCCGACACCCGTGAGGTCCCAGGAGACCGCCCCGACCACGGTTGCCTCCGGGTGTTCGACGCCCTGAGGGGCCGCCCCGGACCGCGGACGCACGCCGTCCTCGCCCGGATGGAGCGCCGGGTCGCCCGCCGCCGACACCGCTCACGATCGGCTGGGGAGCCGGTGGAGCGCCGCCAGGGCCAGGGCCGTCCTGTTCTGGCGCCGGATCGCCCACCACGTGGCCCAGATGTCCGCACGCGTGGCCAGGGTGTCGACGCACATCACCTTCGGCGGGCTCGACGAGAAGATCCTGACCCTCCTCACCTTCCTCGTCTCACTCGTGGTCACGGCGGCTCCCTTCGCCGTCCTGGGGTTGTGGGCCCAGCAGGCGAACCGGATCGTCGGCGTCCTTGCCGCGGTGGTGCTGGCCGGCTCCTACGCCGTCATCGCCTTCTTCCTCCTGCTGCCCTGGCGGTCCTACCGCTGGCTCCACCGCCACCGCTACCTGGTCTGGGAGGATCCCCCCGAGCCTGCGGGAGCGGGAGAGGACTCCGCCGGGCGCGCGGCGGAGGAACCCGACCGACGCCCGGAACGGACGGCCCCTTCCTCCAAGCGGCGGCTGCGCGGCCCGTCCAGGTTCTCCAGGAGGAAGGAGCGCAAGGCCGAGCCGGAACGCCCGGCGCAGCCGAGGAGGGAACCGTCCGGCCTCGACGGCCCGGACACCCGTGTCGACCACCGAGCGCGCGGCATCCGCGTCCTCAACCAGCTCCACGCGTACGAGAAGAACACGGCCAGTGTCGCGGACGACGACAGGCACCCGCGCCCGCTCGGCATCCACCGCCTGGCCGTCAACGCCCTCCTGGACGACCTCCACCAGACCTACGGCGACTCCGGCCCCTCGCTCCTGCCCGCCCCGCGCCGCAAGCGGTCCCAGCGGCCCGTCCTGGTCATCGACCAGCACCGGGCGAGCCGGGTCGAGCGCTACCTGGTCCGACTGATCGGGGATGAACGCCTCCGCCGCGGTTTCCCCGACCCCCTCCTGATCGTCCAGGTGCGCAACGACAGGACCGCGTCCCTGGTGAACGGCTTCCTCGCGGTCGACCGCTGTCCCGCTCTGCCGGAGGGGCCCCAGACCCCCAGGAAGGAGCGCAGCGCGCGCGGCGAGGCCCCGCTCGACGCGGTTCGCCGGTGGCACCGCCTGCGGTACGCGGCCGGGGGCCTCGGTGTCAACCGACTCATCGGGCAGAGGGTGCCCCCACCCACGGACGACGAGCGCAAGCGCCTCCTGCGGCGGCCCGAACCCGAGTGGGTCCTGACGGTCCCCGCCCTGGTCGGGAACTGGGCCGCCGGGACGGTCGCCGTGGCGGCCGCGGCCGCGCTGCTCGGCGTGTGGCTGATCCCGGACCTGGTCCAGGCCAGGCACCCCTGCGTCCAGGACGGGGCGTTCGTCCCCCGGGGCATCACGCGGATCGGCTCCGAGTGCGTGGGCGTCACCTCCGGGGACTTCGTGTTCCACGACCGCCTGGAGGAGGTCACCGACCTCATCCACGAGCAGAGCCAGGCCGTGGAGGAGGGCGACGAGCCCTACGTGACCGTGCTCTACCTCGGGGCGCTGGACGTCGCCGACGAGGACGACCCCTCGCTCTCCGGGGTCCAGGGCGAACTGCTCGGCCTGGCGCACAGCCAGGAGCGGCACAACCGGCCCTCGCGGGAGGGGCGGCCGCAGACCAGGCTCCTGATCGCCAACGCGGGGCAGGGCTGGAACCACGCGGAGACGGTGGCGGAGGACATCGCGGGGCTCGTGGAGGACGAGGACCTGGGCACGGACCGCCCGGTCGCCGCCGTCGGGTTCGGCCACAGCGTGGTGCCCAACAGCCAGGCGATCATGATGGTCGGCGACGCCCAACTGCCCATGGTCGGCAGCACCGCCACGTTCGACGACGTCTCCCGGTACGGCAACCGGGAGCACAGCGGGTTCTACTTCCCCATCGCCCCCGCCAACTCCCGGATCGCCGCGCAGGCCGCCCACTGGGCCTACAACGGGGTGCCGTGGGGCGACGGCGGCCTGGAGCCCGCCCGGTCGGCGGTCGCCCTCGCCAGCGTGTCCCTGGACGAGGAGGGCGAGCACCGCGACACCTACGGGCCCCACCCGGCCCAGGAGTTCATCCGGGCGTTCCGGGCCGAGGGCGGCCGGGTGTGGGAGCCGCCGGAGGGCCTCGGTCCGGACGAGTTCTCCGACGGTTCTACGAGACCGGGGAGCGGCCCGCGGGCGGCGGGGAACCGCCGGACCTGAGCCGCCAGCTCACCCTGCTGTGCACGCGGCACACCCCGGGCCTGGTCTACTTCGCGGGCCGTGCGGTGGACTTCACCCGGTTCCACGAGGGGCTCCAGAGCCGGGGCGGCAGCGCCTGCGTGGACGGGGAGGTCGCCCCGGAGGACCTGCCCTCGATCGCGCACGCCGCCGTGGCCTACGACGCCCTGCTGGTGGTCGCCGAGGCGCTGCCGACCGCGGACGTCGGCGGCGACGACCCGGACGCGGGCCCCCGTCCTCGGTTTCGGCGGGCCACCGTTCCTCCGGACGCCCGAGGACCACGAACGGACACGCGACGCGCTGCTCGGTGGGATCAGGAACACCGGGAACCTGTCCGGGATGACCGGGTACATCCAGTTCGACAGCGAGGTGGACGGCAACTGGCACGCCGACCGCATGGTGCAGCTGGTCCTGGTCGGGCCCGAGTCGGACGGGGAGCGCCAGCACATCATCGCCTCGTGCGGTCAGGTCAGCGCCGACCCTCCCGCGCCCCGGTCCGGATGCCTGTGACCGGTGGCGCGACGGAGTTCGGGGTGGCGCGGGCGGCCCGTGACGCGAGAGGATGCCCCACGTGGACCACCGAAACGCTGCCGAACTGCGGAAACCGTACATGGGCGACCCTCTGCGCCGTACCGACCTGGCCGACCATCCCATGACGCAGTTCCACCTGTGGTTCGACGAGGCCTACGCCTCCGACCTCGCCGAGCCCAACGCCATGGTGCTCGCCTCGGTCGAGACCACGGGGATGCCGCGCGCCCGGACCGTGCTGATGAAGGGCTACGACCGCCGCGGCCTGCGCTTCTTCACCAACTACACCTCCCGCAAGGGCCGGGCCCTGGACGCCGACCCGCGTGCCAGCGTCGTCTTCCCCTGGCACGCGGTCCGCCGCCAGGTCCTCGTCGCCGGCCGGGTCACCCGTCTGACGGACGCCGAGAACGACCGCTACTTCGCCTCCCGTCCGCGCGGGTCGCAGATCGGCGCGTGGGCGAGCGAGAGGCAGTCCCAGCCGGTGGCCGACCGCGACGAGCTGGACCGCCTCTACCGCGAGTTCGACCACGTGTGGGCCGAGGACGAACCGATCCCCCGCCCCGCCTACTGGGGCGGCTACCGGCTCGTCCCGGAGGAGGTGGAGTTCTGGCAGGGCGGCGCCGACCGCATGCACGACCGCTTCGTCTACACCTCTGACGGGGCGGGGGGCTGGCGGATCGAGCGGCTCGCACCCTGAGGCGGTGCCGCCGGGGGCGCTCGGGGGAGCCCCGCGCAGCCTCGCGCGCGCCCCTTGCGCACCGCTCCAGGCGCTCCGAGGGCGCTTCGTACGTTCGTTCGGTATATCGTGGGCCGGGCCGGGGCCGCGTTCGAGCCCCAGGACACCACGATCCCACGTGCGCGGGGACCCGTGCCCCGGATCGGCGGGGTCCGTCGCGCCGGGGCGGTCCGTCGCGTACCGGGTTCCGATCGGATCCGGGCCCTGGCGGCGTGTCCGTATCGTGAGACCCCGTCGAAAATCGGGTCCGTGCCGTCGCGATATGCTTGCGGTATCGGTGGTCGCTCCCGCGGTCCTGCGGACGTCCCGGTCCCCACTCGGCCCCTGGGAATCACGTACCCCCGGCCTGTGTTGTGAGAGACCTGCCGTGCCCGCCGTGAACGCGCGACGGGCACAGAGCCTTGGGAGGGGAGACTTGACCGCACACGGGCTGATCGACACCACGGAGATGTATCTCCGGACGGTCTTCGAGCTCGAGGAGGAGGGGATCGTCCCGCTTCGGGCCCGCATCGCCGAACGCCTGCACCAGAGCGGCCCCACCGTGAGCCAGACCGTGGCCCGCATGGAGCGCGACGGTCTGCTGCGCGTCGAGAACGACCGGCACCTGGTCATGACGGCGGAGGGCCGACGCCTGGCCACCCACGTCATGCGCAAGCACCGCCTGGCGGAGCGCCTGCTCGTCGACGTCATCGGCCTCCCCTGGGAGGACGTCCACATCGAGGCCTGCCGCTGGGAGCACGTCATCTCCGAGGCGGTGGAGGAACGGCTCGTCACCCTCCTCAACGCCCCCTCGGTGTGCCCGCACGGCAACCCCATCCCCGGACTGGACGAGCTGGGCCTGGAGGACTACGCTCCGGAGCCGTTCACCGACGACTCGATCGTCCCCATGATCGACGTCGCGGGCAACAGCGACACCACCGTCACCGTTCGACGCATCAGCGAGCAGTTGCAGTCCGACGCCGACATCATGCTCACCCTCCGCCGTTCCGGGGTACAACCGGATCAGGAAGTGGTCCTGCGCGCCTCGGACGACGGGGTGCGCGTCACGGGTGGGGAGGCCGGATCCGCCGACCTTCCGGCGGACGTCGCCGGGCACATCTTCGTCGCCAAGCCGTGAACCGTTCGTATACCTGGATGGGTGGCACATCGGGATTGTCTCAATGCGCTGCGGGAACGTTGACGGTGTTGCTACGCTCGGCCCAAGGTGCGGTCGTTCGGGGTACCGGGAGCGGGCATGTGCGCAGCTCATGACGGCGAGGTGGCGGCTAGATGACACGGTGGGGTGAGCCCTTCCGGGAGAGCGACGCGCTGGCCACGGCCGCCGTGGTGGACCAGGCGCAGATCGCCATCGTCGTCATCGACCGATTCAGCCTGCTCAGGTACTGGAACCCCTTCGCCCGCGAGCTCTTCGGTTTCGTCGACGGCCGTGACTACGTCGGACTCTCCCTGCTCGACATCGGGATCCACGAGTCCGACCGCGAACACGCCTCCCAGCTGGCTCGCCGTGTCCTGCGCGGCGAGCCGTGGGAGGGCACCTTCGCCGTGCTCAAGGGCGACGCCAGTTGGATCCACGTGCGCGCCCAGGCGGTCCCGCTGCGCAACGAGGAAGGCGAGATCGACGGCATCACCCTGATCGCGCGCGAGGCCCTGCGCAGCGGCCGGGTGGAGGAGCAGTACGGCCTGCTGGAGCGGATCGGCAGCCGCCTGGCCAGTTCCCTGGAGTTCGACTCCACGGTCAAGGGCGTGGCGGGCATCCTCGTCCCGCAGTTCGCCGACCACTGCTTCATCGACCTGTACGACCACGACCGCCTGGTCCGGCAGGTCTCGGTGCACGCCGAGGGCTGGACCCCGCCCGAGCGCACGTGGTTCGGGGTCGGCGAGGAGGTCCACTACTCCGAACGCCACTTCGTCACCCAGGCCCTGCGCCGCCTGGAGACCGTGGTCAGCAGTGACTACCTCCTGGAGAACTCGCCCACCGACCGGTCCAACCTCGTCTCCCGCCAGGTCGGCGTCACCTCCGCGATCGCCGCGCCGCTGCGGGCGCGCGGCGAGGTGCTCGGGGTGCTGACCCTGGCCCTGTCCGGACTCTCCCCCCGGCAGAAGAGCACCTACGGCGGGTTCGACCGCGACCTGGTCGGCGCGATCGCCTCGCGCGTGGCCCTGGCCATCGACAACGCCCGGCTCTTCGAGGAGGAGCGCAGCACCGCGCTGGCCTTCCAGAACAGCCTGCTGCCGAGCAGCTTCCCGCAGCTCGACGGCCTCACCCTCGCGCACCGCTACCTTCCGGCCGGCCCGCTCCAGGCACACGGCTACGGCGTGCAGACCCAGGTCGGCGGCGACTTCTACGACGCCATCCCGCTCTCCGCGGGACGGGTGGGCCTGGTCATCGGCGACGTGGAGGGGCGCGGACCGCACGCCGCGGCCGTCATGGGCCAGCTCCGCGCCGCCCTGCGCGCGTTCGCCCAGGCGGACCGCGAACCCGCCGACATCCTCCGGGAACTCGACGAGTGGGTCCGCCAGCTCGGCCAGCCCGACGGTGACGGCGGCACGTGGATCCCCAGCGTGAGCTGCCTCTACATGGTCTACGACGCCTGGTCCCGCGAACTGTCCTACGCCAACGCCGGGCACGCCTCGCCGCTGCTGGTCACCTCCGACGCGGTCGAGACCCTCGACCTGGAGGTCACCGACCGCATGCTGGGCGTCCGCGCGCGCGGCGGCGCCGGTGAGGACATCGTCTACCACCAGGCCGACCTGCGGCTCCCGATCGGCGCCACCCTGGTCCTGTACACCGACGGCCTGGTGGACCGGCGCCCCGCGGGCGGCCGGCCCGACCCGGAGGGGGCCCTCCTGCGGCTGGCCGAACGCGTCACCGAGGTCGCCGACAAGGACGTCGAGCAGATCGCCGAGGCGGCCGTGCACAGCGTGCCCGGCGAGATGGACGACGACACCGCGCTCCTGGTCGTGCGCACCCACTCCGACGAACTCGCTCTGCGCGAGGGCTGGTTCCGGTCCGAGGCCTCCACCGTGGGCGAGGCGCGCCACCTGGCCGCCAACACGTTCAAGGAGTGGGGGATGGACCGCGACCAGGCGGAGTTGGCGTGCCTGCTGGTCTCGGAGATCGTCACCAACGTCGTCATCCACGCCACCCCGCACCCGGTGCACCGCGAGTTCACGGGCAACGGGGTCCTGGACTCCGAGACCCCCTTCGACGCGGGCGGCATGGCCGACGAGTTCGACGAGGACTGGACCGACCTGCTGGAGGAGGTCGCCTCCACCGACGAGCCGGACGAGGACACGGAGGAGAAGGAGTTCCTGCTCCGCCTGCGCCGCGGCGCGTCCGCCGTGTGGGTGGAGGTCTTCGACCACGACCTGAGGCTGCCCCGTATCCGCAGCGCCGCCGCGGACGACGAGGGCGGTCGGGGGCTCTACCTCGTCGAGCAGCTCGCCGCGCGCTGGGGTTCGCGGCCCACACCGGACGGCAAGGCGGTGTGGTTCGAGATGCCGATGCACGGCGAGGAGGCCGACGAGCTGGCGGACGGGGAGCGGACCGAGGGCGCGTCGGCGGAGGGCCCCGCCTGACCCTCCGCCTCGGTGGGACACCCGGCCCCCGACCCGTCGGCTCCGGGGAAATCCCCGGCACACTCCTTGTCCTCGTCGAGCACGCTGAGTAACGTGCGCTCTGACGCGTGTCCCCCCGCACACGCGACCGGATCCCCCCTCCGGAAGGACCCCCCATGTCCGGACCCGCCCGGGTCGGCGCCCGTGCCCTCCTCGGAGCCCTGCTCCTCGTCCTCGCCCTGCCGGGCGTCGCCCTGGCCGCCCCGCCGGCCGCCCTGCCCGCGAGCCACACCGAGGCCGAAGGGCGGTGGCAGCCCGCCTTCGACTACGACACCGACGGCTGCTACCCCACCCCCGCGATCGGTCCGGACGGCACCCTGAACGGGGGGCTGAACACCTCCGGGGCGCTCAACGGGAACTGCCGCGACGCCCACGACCTGGACAACACCAACTCCTACTCGCGCTCCCGCTGCGACGCCGGCGGCTGGTGCGCGTACATGTACGCCCTGTACTTCGAGAAGGACCAGGTCCTCCCCGGCTGCTGCGGGCACCGGCACGACCTGGAGCACGTCGTGGTGTGGGTCCAGGGCGGGGAGGCGCGGTACGTGTCCGCCTCGGCGCACGGCGAGTACGACACCCGTCCCGCTTCGGATGTCCTGTGGGAGGGGACGCACGCCAGGATCGTCTACCACAAGGACGGCTGGTCCACCCACGCCTTCCGGTTCGCCGCCGGACACGACGACCCGCCGGAGAACCACCACGGGGTGTGGCAGTACCCGGACCTGGTGGGCTGGGACCACTTCCCGCCGGGCATCCGCGACGTCCTCACGTCGGCGGACTTCGGCAGCGCCCAGCTCGACCTCAGGGACGACCGGTTCGGCGGCGCGCTCGCGCGGGCGATGCCCCCGGGCATCGACTTCGACCCCTACGCCGCCGACACCCGGGGCTGAGGCCCACGACGGGCGCGGTCCGGGCGCCCGTCCCGGCCGCGCCGGTCACGTGCGCTCCGGCTCCCCGGCGAGGTGGTCGTTGACCCGGCCGAGCAGGGCGAACAGCTGTGCGCGCTCGTCGCGGCCGAGCGGGGCCATGATGTGCTCGTTGACACCGTCGAGGACGCGGTCGAGTTCGGCGAGGCGGCGCTCGCCGTCGTCGGTGAGGGTGATGACGTTGCGGCGCCCGTCGGCCGGGTCGGGGGAGCGGCGGACCCAGCCGCCCTCCGCGAGTCCGTTGAGCACCGCGACGAGGTCGCTCCTGTAGATCCGGGTGCGGTCGGACAGGTTCGCCTGGCTCGCGGGGCCGAACTCGGCGAGGGCGGCGAGCACCACGAAGTCGTCCTTGCGGGCGCCCACCGCGCTGAGCGCGTCGCCCGCGGCGCGCCGCGCCTGGACGGCCGTCATCCCGACGAGGCGTGAGAACTGGCCCCTGAGCCGCTCGGGGGTCTGGTCGCCGCGGTCGAACCGCAGTTCGTCGCCGATCTCCATGCGGACAGCCTACCCCGCTTGTGTTAGTGGCACTAACGATGTACTTTCGTTCGTGTAGCTAACGTTAGAAAGACTAACTTTTTGGGAGTCGTCATGACCGACACCGGGACCCTGGTTCGCGAACTCGCCGACCGCGCCGAACTGGCCGACCTGGTCGCCCGCCACAGTCTGTGGATCGACGAGGGCCGCTACGACGAGACCGACCGGCTCTTCACCGAGGACGTCGTCGTCACGTCCGTCCGCGGGGAGGCCCGGGGTATCGCCGGGCTCGTCGGACTCGCCCGCTCCGGCCACGACCGCTACCAGCGGACCATGCACGCCAAGTCCAACCTCGTCATCGAGGTCGACGGCGCGGTCGCCACGGTCCGGGCCCACGACGTCGCCGTCTTCGTCATCGACGACGGGACGGAGGCCGTCGCGGCCGGGATCCACCGCTACCGGGCGCGCCGCACCGATGACGGCTGGCGCTTCGACCGCCTGGAGGTCACCCCGGTCGCCCTGACCGAGGCCCTCGGCCGGGCCCTCTGACACGGGCCCGGTCACGGTGCGGACGCCGGGTCGCCGAGTGCCGGCGAACGGCCGCGGGGCGGTCGGGGCGGCGAGCCGGGTCCACGGTGCCGGGGAGGCTCAGCGCCCGAACCCGGGCGCAACGGTGCGGGTGTTCGTGCGCCTGTTCGCGGTGTCCGGCGGGCTCAGCGCCAGGACCACGCCCACAGCAGCAGGCACACGAACACGAAGAAGACCACGATCCCGCTGGTCGTCCACGGGATGTGCACCCGGGGCCGGAGCTTGCGCACGCCGATGACGAGCAGCACGACCAGCAGGCCCATGACGATGAGGCCGTCCCACGCACCGCTCATGACCGATCCGACCCTTCCCGAACGGGGACTGTCTCACAGGCCCAGGCCGCGCCCCACGATCTCCTTCATGATCTCGGTGGTGCCACCGTAGATCGTCTGGACGCGGGCGTCCTGCCAGGCCTTCGCCACCGGATATTCCATCATGTACCCGTACCCGCCGTGAAGCTGGAGACAGCGGTCCATCACCCGGTTGCACATCTCGGTGGTCCACCACTTGGCCATGGCGGCGTCCTCGACGGTGAGTTCGCCCCGGTTGAGCAGCTCGACGCCCCGGTCGACGTACACCCGGGCCATGTCCACCTCGGTGGCCATCTCGGCCAGGACGAAACGCGAGTTCTGGAAACGCCCAATCGGGCGGCCGAAGGCGGTGCGCTCCCGGCAGTACCCGATCGTGTGCTGGAGCATGGCGTCGGCCGAGGCCACCGCGCAGGTGGCGATGGACAGCCGCTCCTGGGGCAGGTTCTGCATCAGGTGGATGAACCCCTGGTTCTCCGTCCCGACGAGGTTGGCGGCGGGCACGCGCACGTCCGAGAAGAAGAGCTCGGCGGTGTCCTGGGCCTTCATCCCGACCTTGTCGAGGTTGCGCCCGCGCTCGAAGCCGGGGGTGCCGCGCTCGACGGCGACGAGCGAGAAGCCCTGGGCGCCCGCGTCGGGGTCGGTCTGGCAGACCACGATCACGACGTCGGCGTTGACGCCGTTGGTGATGAAGGTCTTCTGCCCGTTGACGACGTACTCGTCGCCGTCCCGCACGGCCGTGGTGCGGATCCCCTGCAGGTCGCTCCCGGTCGAGGGCTCGGTCATGGCGATCGCCGTGATCAGCTCGCCGCTGGCGAAGCCCGGCAGCCACCGGCGCTTCTGCTCCTCGGTGGTCAGCCCGACCATGTACGGGGCCATGACGTCGTTCTGGAGGGTGATGCCCAGGCCGCTGCCGTGGGCGCGGCAGATCTCCTCGTTGACGATCGTGTTGTACCGGTAGTCGTGGACCCCGGTGCCGCCGTACTCCTCGGGGACGCCGTGGCCGAGCAGGCCGACCTCGCCCGCCTTCGTCCACACCTTCCGTGGCACGATCCCGTCCTTCTCCCACTGGTCGTGGTGGGGGACCACCTCGCGTTTGAGGAACTCCCTCACGCTCTCGCGGAAGAGGTCGTGGTCGGCGTCGAAGAGTTCCCGCTTCATGTGCTGCCCCGAGGGTGTCGTCGGTCACGTGCGCTCACACGGTAACCGAATCACGTTCGGTTTTGAAGGGGGGCGGGCAAGGGCGGGCAAAGGTTCCCACGCGCGGGGCGGTTCCCCGGCTCCCCGCGGGTGTCCGCTCCCTACCGTGGCCGGAGGGGCCGCCGTCGACGGGAGGGGCCCGGGCGGAGGGAGCACCGATGGCGCGGAGCGGGACCGAGCGGCGGGAGGGGCAGGGCGTCCGGATCGCGGCCATCATGACGGCGCTGATGCTGAGCGTGCTGCTCTCGGCGCTGGACCAGACCATCGTGTCGACCGCCCTGCCGACGATCGTGTCCGAGCTGGGCGGGCTCAACCACCTGTCCTGGGTGATCACCGCCTACCTGCTCGCCGTCACCGCCAGCACCCCGCTGTGGGGCAAACTCGGCGACCAGTTCGGCCGCAAGAGGCTCTTCCTCACCTGCATCTCGGTCTTCGTGGTCGGCTCCGCCCTCTGCGGGACGGCGCAGGACATGCTCCAGCTCATCGTCTTCCGCGGGATCCAGGGCATCGGCGGGGGCGGGCTGATGGTGCTGGCGGCGGCGATCATCGGCGACGTCGTCTCGCCCCGGGAGCGCGGCAGGTACCAGGGGCTGTTCGGGGCCGTGTTCGGTGTCGCCAGCGTGGCCGGTCCACTGATCGGCGGACTGTTCGTCGACCACCTGAGCTGGCGCTGGGTGTTCTACGTCAACCTGCCGCTGGGCGTCGTCGCCTTCCTCCTCGTGCTCGCGGTCCTGCCCCGGCACCGCCCGGAGGGCCGGGGGCACGTGGACTACGCGGGGATCCTGCTGCTCGCCTCGACCGCCGTGTGCCTGACGCTCGTGGCCGCGTGGGGCGGATCGATGTACCCGTGGACGTCGCCGGTGATCCTCGGCCTGGCGGCCGCCGCGCTGGCCCTGGGGACCGCCTGGTGGTGGACGGCCCGCAGCGCCGAGGAACCGGTCATGCCGCTCGGACTCTTCCGCGACCGGGTGATCGTGGTCCCCATGGCGATCAGTTTCTGCGTGGGCGTCGCGATGATGGGGTCGATGGCCTTCCTGCCGCTGTTCCTCCAGGTGGCGCACGGTCTCTCGCCCACGGCCTCGGGTCTGTACCTCCTGCCGATGGTCGGCGGTCTGTTCCTGACCTCGATCGGCAGCGGCCGCCTGGTCACCCGCACCGGCCGCTACAAGGTCTTCCCGGTGGCGGGCATGGCGGTGACGTCGGTGGGGCTGTACCTGCTCTCGACCATGGAGCCGGACACCGCCGACGTGGCCATGGGCGCCTACTTCTTCGTCCTCGGCTTCGGCCTGGGGCTGGTGATGCAGGTGGTGATGCTGGCCGTGCAGAACGGGGCCGAGTACCGCGATCTGGGCGTGGCCACGTCCTCGGTCACGTTCTTCCGGTCGATCGGCGGCTCCTTCGGGACCGCCGTGTTCGGCTCGGTGTTCGCCGGGCGGCTGTCCGCCAACCTCGCCGACCGCGCCGAGCAGATCCGGCTTCCGCCCGGGGTGGACCTGTCCACGCTGGAGAGCGATCCGCGCACCGTGGACCAGCTGTCCCCCGAAACACAGGCCTCGTTCCTGGCGGCCTACGCCGACGCCATCGACACCGTGTTCCTGTGGGCGGTGCCCGTGGCCCTGGCCGGGTTCGTCCTCGCGGTGTTCCTCCGGCAGGTCCCGCTGCGCACCACCGTGGAGTCCCCGGACCTGGACGAGGCCGTCTCGCCGGTCGTCGCAGCCGGACGCGGCCCCCTCGCACAGGTGGAGAAGGCGGTGTTCCGGCACTGCGGGAAGGAGGGCGCCCGCGGGATGTACGACCGCCTGCGGGAGGCCAGCGGGTTGACGGTCTCCTCCGAGGCGTGCTGGGCGCTCAGCCACCTGGGGACGATGGGGCCGCTGAGCCGGGAGGAGGAGGAACGGGTCGCCCGTGTCTCCGACGAGTGGTGGGAGCGGATCCACCGGGAGCTGCTGGAGGCCGGGTACCTGGACGAGGAGGGCGGTCGCTGGGAGCTCACCCGGAGCGGGGCCGCAGCGGCCCGTGCGGTGTTCGACGCCCAGCGCACGGCGCTGCGGTCGCTGTTGGCCGACTACGGTCCGGACGAACACCCGGAGGTGGTGGCCGCGGTGGAGCGGATGACCGCCGACACCCTCGGGGACGAGGAGGACGCCGAGGCCCTGGGCCGGAACCCGGGCCCCCGGGAGGCGTAGACCCGGCTCCGCGGGGGATCATGGCCGGTGCGTTGCCCCCTGAGAGAGTGAGCCCGATGGCCCCCGCGTCCCGGTCCCCCAAGCGCCGACGGAGGAGTGACAAGCGCCGCGCCGCCGAGCGCCGACGCAGGCGTGACGCGCGCCGCGCGGACGAGCGCCGGGAGGAGCGCGACACACTCCGCACCACCAGGCCCCGCGGGGGGCGCGAGAGGCGCCGTGCCGTGGCCGTCCTCGCGGGGTGTGTCGCCCTGCTGCTCCTGCTCGGTCTCGGCGCCTACCTCCTCGGGGACTGGGAGTCCCCGCCGGCCGAGTGGCGCGTCACGGGGTTCGACGCCCGGGTCACCGTCCACGCCTCGGGATCGGTCGACATGGTCGAGACCATCACCTACGACTTCGGGGACCGGCCCTCCCACGGCCTGACCCGGGAACTGCCCGAGACCGGGTGGATCGACGGCTACGGATGGCGCGACTTCGCCCTCACCGGCGTCCGGGCCCGGAGCACCGACGGCCTGCCGGTGCGGATCAGCCCGGGCGAGGGCGACCCCCGTGCGGAGAGCCGGACCGTCGTGCGCGTCGGCGACTTCGGGGCCGACCCGGCGCTCACCGGTGAGCACGTCTTCGAGATCGCCTACACCTACGAACGACTCACCACGCCGGCCGTGGACGGCGGGGCGGACTACTACGCCGACATCGTCGGCAGCGGATGGAGTGTTCCCGTCGAGTCGACCACCGCGACGTTCCACCTGCCCGACCTGCCCGCCCGGGCCGGAACGGGAGAGGCGGGGGAACGGGGGGAGTCGGAGGAGCTCCGCGACGGGATCGGTGCCGACTGCCACGCGGGGGACGTCGGCGACCGCGGAGGCTGCGCCGACGTCGCGTGGGCGGAGACGGGCGCGGACACCGCCGGGCCGCTGCTGACCGCCGGGCACGGGAGGCTCTCCCCCGGACAGGCCATGAGCGTGCGGCTGTCCCTTCCCCCGTCCGTGTACTCCGCCGACCCCGCGGATCGGGACGAGGGCTCCGCCCGGCCCGAACCGCCCTCCGGAGGCCTCCTTGCCGCGGTCGTCGGCATCATGGTCCTCGGCTGCTTCGCGGGGCTGGCGGTCGGGCTGAACCACCTGGCCGAGTACCTCTTCGGGGACGGGTCCGGATCGGGGAGCGGCTCCCGGAGCGCGGGCGCGGGCGCCGGTGGCGGCGGTGGCGGGGGAGGAGGCGGCGGTGCCGGTGGGGGCGGCGGAGGAGGCGGCGGTGGCTGACCGCGGCGCCGACCGAACCGGGGGACCCCGAAGCGGGGTCCGCTGACCTGCGGCGGAGGGGAAAGGCCGGGGCGGGGGCTTGCCCCGGCAGCCAAACCGAATACAGTTCGGTTTAGAACCGTCACCCACGTCCCTGGAGGACCCCCGTGGCCGAGGCATACATCGTCGGCGCAGTACGCACCCCCGTCGGCACGAAGAAGGGCGCTCTCGCGGCCGTGCACCCCGCGGACCTCGGAGCGCACGTGCTCAAGGAACTCGTCACGCGCACCGGGGTCGACCCGGCCGCGGTCGAGGACGTCGTCATGGGCTGCGTGACCCAGGCCGGGCCGCAGGCCCTCGACCTGGCCCGCACCGCCTGGCTGTCCGCCGGGTTCCCCGAGTCCGTCCCCGGCGTCACCATCGACCGCCAGTGCGGCTCCTCCCAGCAGGCCGTGCACTTCGCCGCCCAGGGTGTGATGTCCGGGACCCAGGACCTGGTCGTGGCCTCCGGTGTGGAGAACATGGGCATGGTCCCCATGGGCGCCAACGTCCAGTTCGCCATCGACAACGGCCTGGGCCTGTACGGCGACGGCTGGGTCGAGCGCTACGGGATGCAGGAGATCTCCCAGTTCCGGGGCGCCCAGCTCATGTGCGAGAAGTGGGGCTACAAGCGCGAGGAGCTGGAGCGCTTCGCCCTGGAGAGCCACCAGCGCGCGGCGCGGGCGATCGAGGACGGCCGCTTCGACGACCAGATCGCGCCCCTGGCCGGGGTCACCCGGGACGAGGGCGTGCGCGCCGACACCACCCTGGAGAAGATGGCGGGCCTCAAGCCGCTGCGCGAGGGCTGGGAGCTCACCGCCGCCGTCGCCAGCCAGATCTCCGTGGGCGCGGGCGCGGTCCTGCTCGCCTCCGAGCGCGCCGTGCGCGAGCACGGTCTGACCCCGCTCGCCCGGATCGTGCAGCTGTCCCTGGTCGGCGACGACCCGGTGTACATGCTCACCGCGCCCATCCCCGCGACCCGGATCGCGCTGGACAAGGCCGGGCTGACCATCGACGACATCGACGTCACCGAGATCAACGAGGCCTTCGCCCCCGTGCCGATGTCCTGGATCGAGGAGCTGGGCGCGGACCCGGCGAAGGTGAACCCCAACGGCGGGGCGATCGCCCTGGGCCACCCGCTGGGCGCGACCGGTGCCGTCCTCATGACCAAGCTGGTCAACGAGCTGCACCGGTCCGGTGGCCGCTACGGCCTCCAGACCATGTGCGAGGGCGGCGGGCAGGCCAACGTCACCATCATCGAGCGGGTCTGAGGCCGTCTCCCGGGCACCGCACGACTGACCCCGCGCGCGGCTGGAGTTCACGCGGTCGCACGCGGGGCTGCCTCGTCCGGCCTCAGCCCGCCCGGGGCCTCGGGGGCTGGTACCCGGTGTGGGCGGGCCAGATGTTGTGGTTGCGGTGGAAGACGTTGTCCGGGTCGAACTCCCGCTTGACCTCGGCCAACCGCTGGTGGTTGTCCAGGCCGCGCCCGGCCACGACGCGTTCGGCGTCCTCGTCCCCGACGAAGTTCAGGTACACGTCCCCGGTCCGCCAGGGGCTGGTGTCCTCCCGCACGTCGTGCACCCACTCCCGCGCGTGGTGGTCGTCGGCCGGGTCCTCCCACATCGCCAGCGGGTGGACGGCCCACGCGGCATGGCGCCAGGGCACGGGGTAGTCGGTCTTGGGGCGGTCCATGGCGCCGCCGAACGGGAAGAGGACGTGCTGGCTCGGTGAGGGGACCAGCATCTGGTGGGCGCGGGCGCAGAACCGCTCGATGAACTCGTCCGGCAGCGAGTTCATGTGCTCCGCCGACCAGTAGTTGCGGTGTCCGGGCGGGTCGTCCAGGGCCTTCTGCGCCTCCGCGTAGGGCATGTCGGTGAGGAGTTCGGCCTCGGCGCCCATCCGGGTGAGCGGAGCGGCCAGGTCCCGGAGCATGCGCTCGTCGCCCACGCACGTCAGGACCACCGCGCACATGAGTCTGCCGACCAGCTCGTCGGGGACGAACGGTTCCGGGCCCGGAACCATGTAGATGACGCCGCCGCCGAGCTCGTCCGGGGCCCGCTCCATGAGGTTCCGGTACACCCGGAGCACGCCCGGGCCCGTGTCGGGGTGGAACAGCAGCACGCCGAACGAGAACCTCGGCAGCGGGTGGAGGCGGAAGGCCAGTTGGGTGGCGACGCCGAAGTTGCCGCCGCCGCCGTGCAGCGCCCAGAACAGCTCCGCGTTCTCCCCGGCCGAGGCGTGCACCCGGTCGCCCTCGGCGGTCACCAGGTCCACGTTGAGCAGGTTGTCGCAGGCCAGGCCGAACTTGCGCTCCAGCCATCCGGAGCCGCCGCCGAGCGTCAGACCCGCGACACCCGTGGTCGACACCCGGCCGCCCGTGGTGGCCAGTCCGAACGGTGCGGTGGTCGCGTCCAGGTCGCGCATGAGGGCGCCCCCGCCGACCCTGACCTCCATCGCCTCCGGGTCCACCGTCACGGAGTGCATGCGGCGCAGGTCGACGACCAGGCCGCCGTCGGTGAGCCCCATGCCCGCGACGCTGTGGCCGCCGCCGCGCACCGCGAGCTCCAGGCCCTCCTCACGTGCGCACTCGACGCAGCGGCGCACGTCGTCGACGGACGCGCACTCGGCGATGGCGCTCGGGCGCAGGTCGACCATCGCGTTGAAGACCGTGCGGGCGTCCTCGTACCCGGGTCCTCCGGGAGTGAGCACGGGACCGGTCAGCCCGGAGCGGAGCGCTTCGAGCGCGGTGTCGGAGATCGCCGTCTTGAGCTGGGCCATGGCTGTCCCCCTCGCCGTGGCGGGGCCGGAGCGGCGCGGGGCGGGCGCGCCGCTGTTCCCTACCTCCCAGCCTAGGCCGGTGACCCGCGTCGAAATAAGCCCACTTTGAACGAAAATTGCCTGATCATGCGTGCTCAGTGGAGGTCCGGCGGCGGCGCCTCGCGGGTGGTCAGCGCCGGTGCGCGGTGACCAGCCAGGCCCGGGAGTCGAACCACACGCCGTCGCCGGTGTCGTGCTCGTCCAGAGTCGTGTACAGCCGGTCGAGCGCGCGCCCCGCGGCCGCCGCATCCGGATCGGCGACCGCCTCCTCGGCCATCCACAGGCGGAGTACGGCGGCACGCGCGCGCTCGGCGTCCGGGCCGTAGTAGACGGGTTCGCGTACGTCGACGACGTCCACGGACGCGAACCCGGCCGAGGTCAGGACACCGGACACGACATCCGGGTCGGCCAGCGCGAAGGGGGAGCCGGTCGCTGCGTCCGCCGCCGACGGCGTGTGTCCGGGGAAGAGCGCCGCCCGGATCGCGGTGTGCCACTCCTGACGGTCGGCGGCCTGCCAGACCAGGTGTACCAGGCGCCCACCCGGGCGCAGGGCCCGCCCGATGTTGGCGAACGCGGCGACCGGGTCGGAGAAGAACATCGTGCCGAACCGGCTCACGGCCAGGGTGAAGTGCTCCGGAGGGAAGTCGTGGACCTGGGCGTCGGCCCGCACGAAACCGACGTTGCGCAGCCCCTCGGCCTCGGCCCGCCGGCGGGCCCGCGCCAGCATCGGGCCGGAGACGTCCACACCGAGCGCGGTCCCCGGCGCGGCGTCCCGGGCCGCGTCCCGGGTGGTCTGGCCGGCACCGCAGCCGATGTCGAGGACCCGGTCACCGGGTCGGACGCCGAGGGCGCCGCGCAGCCTCCGGTGGTAGCGGGCCAGCTCCGAGTCGTAGTCGAACAACGCCGTCTCCTCCTTGTTCCGCCGGGTCGCCGCGGAGCGCACCGCGCACGACGCCGGGACCCGCGCCGGGGCCTGGGCCCGGCTCACGGGTGTCCGCCGTCCGAGTGCCGCACCAGGGCCGACACGAAGTCCTCCCACACCGGCTCCGGCAGGTCGTGTCCGGCCCCCTCCAGGACCACCAGCTCCGCGCCGGGGACCGCGTCGCGCAGCGCCTCGCCGTGCGGCGGGGGCAGGAGCGGATCGTGGTCGCCGTGCATCACGAGCGTCGGAGCGGTGATGTCGCCGAAACCGCCCCGGGCCGGTCCGTCCAGCTCGATGGCGTAGTGGTTGACCAGGGTCGACGCGTAGTTCACGGCGCGCGCCACGTCGCGTTCGGCCAACGCGCGGAGCGCGGATCCGTCGACGTGCGGCGAGCCGCCGGCGTACGCCCGCGCGCCGGCGACCACGTACTCGACGACCGCGGCCGGGTCGGAGGCGTCCGGTTCGGCCGGCACGGTCAGGTCGCCCGACGGCGGCGGCAGGTCGTCGGCCCCGGTCGAGGCCGAGACGAACGTCAGTGACGCGACCCGGTCGGGATGGTCCACACCGAGGATGAGCCCGATCGCGCCGAACATCGACTGACAGACCAGGTGGGCGCGCCCGACGCCCAGGGCGTCCTGGATGCCGAGTACGTCCAGGGCCAGGTCGGTGACCGAGTACTCCGGCCGCCCCGGCGGGTAACAGGTCGAGCGGCCGGTGTCCCGGTGGTCGTACCGGACCACGAACCGGCCGCGGGCGGCGATCCGTTCGCACAGTCCGGCGTCCCACCACAGCATCGAGGCGGCCGACCCGGCGACCAGGACGACCGCCGGGGCCGCGCGGTCTCCGAACGTTTCGACGCACAGCTCGACGCCGTTGATCCTGAGGAGCTGTTCGCCGTGGGATGAGTGAGTGGTCATGTCCGGCACGCTAGGCCCCGTGACTCCATCGTGAAAAGCGATGATCTCCGATCAGTTCGATCGCTCATCGCGATAGAGGACACTACGCTGGAACATGTGACCGATGTCGAACTGCGCCACCTGGCGGCGATGGCCGCCGTCGTCGACGAGGGTTCGTTCGGCCGTGCGGCCACCCGTCTGGGGTACACCCAGTCCACGGTGAGCCAGCAGATCGCCGCGCTGGAGCGGGCCGTGCGCGGCCCGGTGTTCGACCGGCCGGGCGGCCCCAGGCCGGTACGGCTCACCCCCCTCGGCTCCGTGGTCCTTCGTCGGGGGCGCGAGCTGCTGGCGAAGGCGGAGGAACTGGCCGACGCCGTGGACCGGTTCGGGGCGGGTGGCGGCCGGATCGACATCGGCACGTTCCAGAGCGTGTCCAACGTGATCCTGCCGGCGGTCGTGCGCCGCCTGCGGGACGAGTACCCCGACTGCGACATCAGGTTGTCCGAGGAGGAACCGGAGCAGCCGCGGATCGGTGACCTGGACCTGCTGTTCCACGACGGCCGCCTCGACGGCGACGTCGAGCACCTCAAGCTGCTCGACGATCCGTACCTGCTGGTGGCCGACACCGGTACCTTCCCCGAGGGCCCGGTCCCGCTGGAGCGGCTCGACGGCGCGCCGATGGTGGCCTGGCCGCTGACCTGCGACCAGCCCCTGGTGGAGCAGGCGATCGCCCGCGGCGGCGCCCGTCCGCACACCGTCTTCCGCACCGCGGTCAACGACGCCCTGTTGTCGATGGTGCGGGCGGGTCTGGGGTCGGCGGTGCTGCCCTGGCTCGCCGTCCACGGTGCCGGCGTCCCCTCTGACGACCGGCTCCGCGTCCACGAGCTGCGGCCGTCCCCGCCGCCGCGGGAGATCCACCTGCACTGGCGGGCCGGGCGCACCCACGCACCGCTCGCCCGCCGGGCCATCGAGATCGCCGTCGAGGTCGCGGCCGGGCTCGCGCCGCCGCCGACCGGGAGCTGACGGAGGAGGGGCCGCGCGTGTCCCGGGGGATCGGGTCGCCGCGGCCGTTCACGACCGGGAAGCCGACACCAGCCACCGGCCGTCGCGCATCAGCTCGCGGTCGCCCAGTTCGTCCACCTCGCGCCAGGCCTGGACGCGGCGCGGGGTGACGCTGAACCAGCGGTAGGGCGTGGCCAGTGCGCGCGGGTCGAATCCGGTGCGTGCGGCGAACCGGTCGCCCCGCCGCCGCGACAGCGCGTCCATCCCGAGGACCTCGACCCGGCCCTCGACCACCGTCACGTCGCGGGTGGGTCCCAGCGCCAGCCGCGCGGTCCGGGTGGCGGCCAGGTTCCGACCGGTCCGGCTGTCCGCCGGGGTGGCCAGCAGCAGCCGCTCGCCGTCCCAGTCGAAGGACAGAGGCACCAGGTAGGGGGTGCCGTCCAGCGAGGCGCTGGCCACCCAGACGTCGACGTCGTGGGCGAGCCGGTGCTCGGTGTCGCGGCGGCGCTGGGCTCGGGGGCGGGGTTCGGCGGGGGTCATGGTCACTCCGTTCGTCGCGGGTCGTGGCCCGTGGCCGCCCCGGTGCTCCCGGCGGCGGTCGGCGCGGTCACAGCCTCTCCCGACGGGGGCGGACCCCGCCTCCGTGCCGACCACGGAAGCGCCCACGGATAATGGGTCGGTGCCCTCCACCCCAGGAATCTCGGCCCGCGAGGCCGAAGTACTCGCTCTGCTCGGCGAACACCTCAGCAACGCGGAGATCGCCGCGCGTCTGTTCATCTCGGTGCGCACGGTCGAGTCGCACGTCTCGTCGCTGCTGCGCAAGCTGGGGGTGCCGGACCGGAGGGCGCTGTCCCGGCACGCGGCCGACTCGGCCCGGGAGCGCCGGTCGCGTCCGGCTCCCGCGCTGCCGACACCGCTGACGACGTTCGTCGGCCGGGTGCGGGAGCGCGAACAGGTGACCGAGGCGGTGCGGGCGCACCGGCAGGTGACCGCGGTCGGCCCGGGCGGGGTGGGCAAGACGCGGCTCGCGCTGGCGGTGGCGGCCGAGGTGTCCGGCGACTTCGCCGACGGCGTGTGGTTCGTCGACCTGGTCCCGGTCACCGACCCGGGCCGGGTGGGGGCGGTGGTCGCCGCGGCCGTGGGCGCGGGCGAGCAGCCCGGGCGCGACGTCGACGACGCGGTGCTGTCCGAGCTGGCGGACCGTCAGGCGCTGCTGGTGCTGGACAACTGCGAGCACGTCCTCGACGGGGTGGCGCCGTTCCTGGAACGGCTCCTGACGGCCTGTCCGGGGGTGCGTGTCCTCGCCACGAGCCGGGCCCGGCTGATGGTGCCGTTCGAGCGGGTGTTCCCGGTCCCGCCGTTGTCGCGGGCCGGGGGTGACGAGTCGGAGGCGGTGGCCCTGTTCATGGAGCGGGTCGCGGCGGTCGGCTGGCCGCCGGGTCCGGCGGTGAGCGAGGGGGTCGTGGCCGTCTGCGAGGGACTCGGCGGGATGGCGCTGGCGATCGAGCTGGCGGCGGCGCGGTGGGCCACGCTCGGCCTGGACGGCCTCACCGCGGGCCTCTCCGACCAGCTGCGGATCCTCACCGGAGGAGCCCGCGCCGCCGAGCGGCACCGGTCGGTGCGCGCGGTGCTGGACTGGAGCCACGACCTGCTGGAACCGGAGGACCGGACGCTGCTGCGCCGGGTGTCGGTGTTCGTCGCGCCGTTCACCGCCGAGGCGGCCGCCGAGGTCGCCGGGTTCGCCCCGCTGGATCCGGGTGAGGTCGTCGACGGGCTCGGCAGGCTCGCCGAGCAGAGCCTGCTCACCGTGCTGCCGTCCGAGTCCGGTACCCGGTACCAGGCGCTGGAGACCATCCGGCAGTACGGTGCGGAGCGGCTCGACGACGCCGGTGAGCCGACCGCCGTCCGGTCCCGCCACGTGGACTGGTGCCTGGCCACCACGACGGCTCTCCTGGAGGCGTCGGACACGGACCGGTGGGCCCGGTTCGACACCGTGGCGGACGACCTGCGGAGCGCTCTCACCTGGGCGGCCGACCAGGTGGAACGCCGCGCGGACGCGCACCGTCTCGCCGTGGCCCTGGCCGGGCTGGCGTTCGGCCGCAACCTGCTCGGCGAGGCCCAGCAGCGGTACGAGCAGGCGGCCCGGCTCACCGACGCCGCCGGTGCCGAGGAACTGCGGCACGCCGCCGCCGTGGCCGGGTGCCGAAGACTCGGCGACGACATGTTCCGTCTCCACCGCGCCGCCGGAGCGGCCGCCCGCCGGGCGGGGGACCGCTCCGGCGCCAGCCGTGACCTGGCGTCCGCCGCCACCGTCGCGTACCGCTTCTCCACCTCGTTCACGCGGATTCCCGCCGTGGACGAGGTGACGTCCATGCTCGCGCAGGCCCGGGAGCTGTCCGGTGACGCCCCCGCCGCCGAGGCGGCCGTGGCGCTGGCCGAGGCGGCGGTGGTCGCGGACGCGTTCGGCGCGCTCCAGGGGGACACCGGCCACACCGTGCCGGAGACGATCGGATACGCCGAACGGGCCGTCGATCTCGCCCGGCGCCTGAACGACCCGGTGGCGGAGTCCGCGGCCCTCGACGCGCTCTCCAGCGGGCGGAGCTGGACCGGTGACGCCTTCGCCGTCGCGGCGGGGGCCCGGCGCCGGATCGATGTCCTGGACGGGGTACCGGCCACTCCCGCCAGCACGCACGAGCTGACGGACGCCCTCGCCATGGCCGCCGGAACCGCCCTCGGGGTGGGGCGGTTGCCGGAGGCCCGGCGGTGGGGGAGACGGCTCGCCGACCATCCGCCGCTGGCCGAGGCGGGGCACAACGCCACGTCCTGGACCCTGGTCGCGGACGCGTTCGCCGGACACGCCGACGAGGTCATCGGCCGTAGCGCGCGGTTCCGCGACGCGTGGGAGCGGAGCGGCCGTCAGCGGTCGCTCACCCTCGGCGCCGCCGCCGCGTCGGTCGCCATGGTCCACGGCCTGCGCGGTGACCGGGACGCCCGGGCGGACTGGCTCGGGATCGCCGACCGGGCGGACACGGCGGAGCAGCACCGCCACGGTTACGGCGCGGTCTTCGACGCCATGGTCCTGCTCCACCACGGGGACACGGCCGCCGCGCTGGAACGGGTCGCGCCGAGGCCGGACGAGGTGTGGAAGTGGGTGTGTTGGGTCTGGCTGCACTGGTACGTGGCGCTCCGGGCGGAGGCGGCGGTGCTCGCCGGGCACCCGGAGGCACGGGAGCGGATCGGGACCGCCCGGCCGCTGGTCGCCGGTAACCCGGTCGCCTCCGCCCAGGTGGACCGGGCGGAGGCGCTGCTCGACGGCGACCTGTCCCGGCAGCTCGCCGCCGCGGCGGCGTTCGACGCGGCCGACTGCCCGTACCAGTCGGCGCGCACCCTGCTGCTCGCGGGCGGCGAGCACGCCGCCGTCGGCGCGGCGGCGCTTGCCGCCCGCGGTCTCGCGGTGGGGGCCGCGCGGTAGCCGCCCCCGACGCTCACCGGGCGTGCGCGCTCAGCCCACGGCCCGCCTCACCAGTTCGGCGATCCGCGCCTCCACCTCGGGCGTCACCTCGGTCAGGGCGAAGGCGGCGGGCCACATCGCCCCCTCGTCCAGCTTCGCCGCGTCGCTGAACCCGAGCGTCGCGTAGCGCGCCTTGAACTTGGCCGCGCTCTGGAAGAAGCAGAGGACCTTGCCGTCCAGCGCGTAGGCGGGCATCCCGTACCAGAGCCTCGGCGCGAGTTCCGGGGCGCTGGCCGTGACGGCGGCGTGGACGCGCTCGGCCATGATCCGGTCGGAGTCCCCCATCTCGGCGATCTTGTCGAGGACGTCGCGCGCCGCCTGCGCGGCCTTGTCGGCGCGGGAGGTGCGCCGCGCCGCCTTCTTCTGCTCCTGGGCGTGTTCCTTCATCGCGGCCCGCTCCTCGGCCGTGAATCCGCCGTAGGTGTCGCTGTCGGTGCTGGCCATGGTGACTCCCGTGGTCTCGTGGGCCGTGCTCGGCCCGGTGTCGTTCGCTGTGGTCACAGCATCTCCCGGCAGGGGTGCGGATGGCTTCCGTGCCGACCACGGAAACCACCACGGAGACGGAGTCGGTGGCGGTTCCGCCCGGGGCCCCACGCGCGGGAGTGCGTCAGGAGGTCTCCGGGTCCGCCTCGGGGGGCTTCGTGTGGAGGACTTCCCGGGCCTGCTCCGCGGCGCGGAGGATGCTCTCGCTGATGAAGTCGCTGAAGCGGGCCATGTTCTCCAGGCGGTTGGCGGACGGGGTGCCGTGTCCGAGGACGCTGACGCCCTGCCGTGCGGTCTCGGCGATCAGGGCCATACCGCGGGCGCTGTCGACCGTCGACTGGTACCAGACGTCGTCGTCGACGAGGTAGCGCTCACGGCGGCCCCCGTCGCGCTGGCGGCGGATGAGGCCCTGCTGTTCGAGGAGCGCGATCGACTTGGAGACGGACGCCGGGCTGACCTGGAGGCGCCCGACGAGTTCGGACGCGGTGAGGCTCCCGGCGTCCGCGACGAAGAGGCAGGCCAGCACCCGGGCCGCCATCTTGGGCAGCCCCTGGTGCATCAGGAGGGTCGTGAACGTCTCCTCGTACTCGCGCACGGCCTCGTCGTCGCGCCCGTGCTCGCGCGGTCCCCGCTGTCCCCGGGGCGGGGCCTGCCTGCGCCGGTGGGCGCGGCGTTCGGTGGCGCGCTGCGCCAGGTCGGCGCGGTAACCGGTGGGGCCGCCGTTGCGCATCACCTCGCGGGTGACCGTTGAGGTCGGGCGCTCCAGGCGCCGGGCGATCTCCGCGTAGGCCAGGCCGTCGGCCAGACCCAGTGAGATCTGCTGGCGTTCCCGTTGGGTGAGTCTGCCTCCCGGCACCGCGGTCTCCCTTCGCGCTTCCCTGATGTCGGCAACGTAGCGTTCGCTCATACTCAATGCAACAAATGGAGTGCTCATTGTTGCGTTAGTTCTACATCCATTGCAACAAAATATGTGGATCTAACTGCTGTGATGTCGATTCTTCGCAACGAAGTAGTTGCCAGATTATAGAACGCAACGTAGCTTTTCCATCATCGGAAACAAAGAGCGCGCAGGGAGAGCATGATGCAGAAGTTCGACACCCCCACTCCGGTCACCGCCGTCCTGAACATCCCGGCCGGGCGTATCCAGGTCATCGCGGCCGACCGGTCCGACACCACGGTCGAGGTTCGGCCCGCCGACGCCGCCAGGGGCCGCGACGTCAAGGCGGCGGAGCGGGTCACGGTCGCCTACGCCGACGGTGTCCTGCGGGTCGAGGCCCCGGAGGCGAAGAGCCAGTACTTCGGTCCCTCCGGGGCCGTGGAGGTCACGGTCCAGCTTCCCGCCGACTCCCGGGTCGAGGCGAAGGCGGAGGCCGCCGAGTTCCGGGGCGTGGGGCGCCTCGGTGACATCGACGTCGAGGGCGTGACCGCGGTCAGGGTCGACGAGGCCGCGAGCGCGCGCCTGACCGCCTTCGAGGGCGTCTCGGTCGGCCGCCTGGGCGGCCCCGCGCAGATCAGCACCCAGAAGGGCGGCATCCGGATCGCCGAGGCCGTCTCCGGCGCCGTCGTGCTGCGCACCCGGATGGGCGACGTGACCGTCGGCGCCGCCCGGGGGGTGTCCGCCAGCCTGGACGCCGGTACCTCCCACGGCCGGATCCACAACGCCCTGGCCAACACCGACGGCGCCGACGCCGCCCTGACCATCAGCGCGACCACCGACCAGGGCGACATCACCGCGCGCGGCCTGTAGCCGACCCGGCCTCGGCCCGCCGGCTTCCGGGGCCCGCGAACCCGGTCCGCGCGCGGGTCCCGCCGAAACCGCACCGGACGCCCGACACGACCAGGAGACCCCCCATGACGAAGAACGACGGCTCCGCGACCGACACGACATGGACCGGCATGGTGCCGGTCGACGACACGGCCCTGGCCGTCACCGACACCGGAGGCTCCGGTGTCCCCGTGGTCTACCTCAACGGCCAGTTCGCCACCCAGGGGTACTGGCGGCGGGTCGTCGCCGAACTGGGGGACGGGTGGCGGCACATCACCTACGACGAGCGGGCCAGGGGCAGGAGGTCGAAGCGTTCGGCGGACTACTCCTTCGAGGCGGCCGTCCGGGACGTCGACGCGGTTCTCGCGGCCAGGGGCGTGGAACGGGCGCTGGTGGTGGGCTGGTCCTACGGGGCGGTCGTCGCGGCGCACTGGGCCAGCCGTAACCCGGAGCGCGCCCTGGGCGCGGTCATGGTCGACGGTGCGTTTCCGCACGACTGGTTGGACGAGGCCATGGAGCGGCGGATCCGGACGCTGTTCCGGCGACTGGGCTGGCTGACGCCGCTGCTGCGCCCGACGGGTCTGGTGCCGCGGATGACCGCCCGACAGCAGGCCGACAGCAACATCGAGCTCGGCAGGCTCTCCCGCGAGCGTGAGCTGGGTCCGGTGCTGGACGCCGTCACCGTTCCGGCGCGGTACGTGATCGCCTCGGGGACCTCCCTCGGAAGCCGTGGCGGCGAGCAGGAGCGGATCCGCACCGGCCTCGACGCGGTGACCGCCCGCAACCCGAACATCAAAATGCACGCCAAGGTCCCCAGCAACCACGGCGCGATCCTGAGGAAGGACTACCGGGCCGTCGCCGGGGCCGTACGCGGGATCGCCGACCCCGATCGCGGCCGGAGCTGAGGAACGGGTGGGTCGGGCGTGGTGCGGGTGTCCCACGGGGCACCCGCACCGCGTGGGGGCTCTCTCCCCGCCCGGAGCGGTGGTCCCGTTGCGGTGACCGCTCCGCGCGGCGGTGGTCGGGGCGGGCCGTTCGGCGGCGGGGCCTCCAGGTGGTGGGCTGCCCTGCTCCCAGCGGGTGTCCAGCGTGGCCGCACTGGCCATGTGCGTGTGTGAACGCCTCACTGTTGCATTCATGCATGCATCCACCTAGGCTCCCCTTATGAGCCAGGTGACGTGGAGAGCCGAAGACGAGCTGGTCCAGCGGGTGAAGTGCACCGCAGAGCGCCGTGGGGTGAGCATGAACGAGTACCTGACCCGGGTGCTGCGCGCCGCGACCGACCCGGATCTGGAGGGCGACGAGGCACAGGCCATCCGGGCGAAGCTCGCCCAGGCTGGTCTGCTCGACTCCTCGGGAACGCCTCGAACGCGCCCCAGCCGGGAGGCCTTCGAGCGGGCGCGGCGGGCGGCTGGAGGGGGGACCTCGCTGGAGGACCTCGTTGCGCAGGGGCGTGAATGAGCGTTTTCGCGGACACGTCCGCCGTGGTCAAGCTGTACGCGGTGGAGCACGGATCCGACGTGATGCTGGCGGTGGCCGAGCCGATGGTGGTGTCCCAGCTGACCCGTGTGGAGGTCCCCTCGGCCCTGTGGAGGAAGCACCGTACGGGAGACCTGGGCGTGGCGGACACCCGTGTCCTGGTCTCCGGGTTCGAGGCGGACTACTTCGGTGCGCCGGGGGAAGGCCGCCGCTTCTCCGCTGTGACGGTGACCGCGGAGATTCTCGAGGAGGCCGTGCGCCTCACGGCCGTGCACGGACTGCGTGCGTATGACGCGGTGCAGTTGGCTACGGGCAAGGCCGTTCGCTTCGTGGACCCAGGCTGTTCCACCTTCGCCGTCTTCGACAAGGGTCTCAGGGGCGCTGCCGCGATGGAGGGGTTCGCCCTGCTGCCGGAGGGATAGCGGTTCTGTGCGGGCTGCCGTACGCGCCGCGCGGCGGTGGTGGGGGCGGGCCGTTCGGCGGCGGGGCCTCCGGTTCGAGAACGCCGGGTGGGGCGACCGAGCACAAGGGGGTGTTCCGTGCACCGCCCGGCGCACGGAACACCCGTGTCAGCGTCCGGTGAGTGCCGGACCGCCCACGCCCCGCACCAGGCCCAGCCACTCGGCCATCCGGGCGAGCTGGTCGGTGAGCTGGTCGAGGGTGTCGGCGGGCGCGTCCTCCTCCAGCGTGATCCGCCGCGCGAGCAGAACCCCACCGGCGCGGTCGGACTTGAGGTCGACCCGGGCCACGAGCCGATCACCCAGCAGGAACGGCAGCACGTAGTACCCGTGCACCCGCTTGGCCGCCGGGACGTAGATCTCCAGCCGGTACCGGAACCCGAACAGCTCCTCGGTCCGGTCGCGGTGCCAGACCAGCGAGTCGAACGGGCTGAGCAGCGCGCGGGCCTCGACCCGGCGCGGCACGCGGGCGTCCCGGTGCAGGTACGCGGGCCGCTGCCACCCCTCGACGGTGACCGGGACCAGTTCGCCGGAGTCCACCAGGTCCCGGACGGCCGCCTTGGACTCGTCGGGCCGCAGCCGGAAGTAGTCCCGCAGGCTCGGCTCGGTCGCCACCCCGTGCGCGCGGGCCGAGATCGCGACCAGTGCGCGGTGGGCGTCGGCGGGTTCGGGCAGGGGAAGGCCGTGCAGGTCCGGGGGCAGCACGCGCTCGGTCAGGTCGTACCGGCGCTCGAACTGCCCGTTGCGCCCGTCGACCATGACGTCACCCACCCAGAACAGGTACTCCAGGCACTTCTTGACCTCCGACCAGTTCCACCCCCAGTGGTCCTTGGCCCGGGGGAGGTCGTGGGCCAGCGCCGCCTCCACCTCGCGGGCGGTGGCCGGACCGATCCGGGCCACCTCCTCGTGCACCGCCTTGACCAGCTCCGGCTTCTCTCGCTGGACGCCGTTGATCCACCTCGCGTCGGTGCGGGCCCGGTTGTACTCCATGCGGAACCGCATCAGCTGACGGGTGGCGGGCGGCACCAGACTGGCCTCGTGCGCCCAGCACTCCACCAGGCGCGCGGCGCTGGTGCCCGCCTTCGTGGTGGTGGCCCGGTCGAGCACCGCGGGGTCGTAGCCGCCGAGCCGTGCGAACACCGGCAGGTACTGGCTGCGCGCCAGCACGTTCACGCTGTCGATCTGCACGATCCCCACCCTGCGTACGACCTTGGCCAGGTGGGCGAGTGTGGGCTGTCCGGTGGGTCGGTGGTCGGCGAAGCCCTGCGCGGCGAGGGCGATCCGGCGCGCCTGGGGGAGGGAGAGTTCCGCGTCGCGGCGGGGGTGCGGTTCGGCCATCCGCACACGCTAGCCCCCGCCGCCGACAGTTCGCGGTGCCGGTTCACGGGCGTTTGCCCGGTCACCCCATCCGGCGGTGCTGGTCCGGCAGTTCGGACGGGCCCGGTTCGGCCGGACCGATGAGCGGACCGGGCAGGGACGGGTCGAGCACCCCCTCCTCCATCCAGGTGTAGGAGTCGTCCATCATGCGGCGGGACAGCTTGCCGTCCACGTCGTCGGTGTTGGCCCACAGATCGGTGAAGAGCGCCTCGACCCGCAGCCGCGCCTGGCGGCAGAACGCGTCGGCCAGCTCGAACGGGGTGTCCCCGCGCTCCGGATGGGCGTCGGCGTCGTGCCGGGCCCGCACCGCCACCGCGCTCATCGCGAACAGCTCCGCTCCGATGTCCACGATCCGGGAGAGGAACCCCTGCTTGACCTCCAGCCTCCCCTGCCACCGCGACATCCCGTAGAACGTCGACCGCGCCAGCCTGCGCGCCGTCCGCTCGACGAAGCGCAGGTGAGGGGCGATCGGCCCGAACTCGGTGAACGCCGACGGCACCTGACCCCGCCCGACCACGAGCGTGGGCAGCCACTTCGCGTAGAACCCGCCCGCCCTGGCCAGGGCCCGCGCCCGGTCCGCCCGCGCGGTCCCGGGATCGATCAGGTCCCCGGCGACGGACAGGTGCGCGTCCACGGCTTCACGCGCGATGAACAGGTGCATGATCTCCGAGGAGCCCTCGAAGATCCGGTTGATCCGCAGGTCGCGCAGCAGCTGTTCGGCGGGCACGCCGCGCTCGCCGCGTGCGGCCAGGGACCCGGCGGTCTCGTAGCCGCGCCCGCCGCGGATCTGCACGAGGTCGTCGGCGATCGCGTACGCGTGCTCGGACGCCCACAGTTTGGCGATGGCCGCCTCGATGCGGATGTCGGCGCCCTTGTCGTCGGCGAGCTGCCCGGCCAGGTCGAGCATCGCCTCCATGGCGTAGGTGGTGGCGGTGATGTAGGAGATCCGCTTGGCCACCTCCTCGTGCCTGCCGACGGGTCGGCCCCACTGGACCCGTTCGCGGGACCACTCGCGGACGATCCGGGTCGACCACTTGCCCGCCGACACGCAGAGCGCCGGCAGGGAGAGCCGCCCGGTGTTGAGCGTGGACAGGGCGATCCGCAGCCCCTGGCCCTCCTGCCCGATCCGGTTGGCGGCCGGAACCCGTACCCGGTGCAGCCGGGTGACACCGTTCTCCAGGCCGCGCAGGCCCATGAAGCGGTTGCGGTGCTCCACGGTGATGCCGGGGGAGCCGCCCTCGACCACGAAGGCCGTGATGCCGCCCCGGTGCCCGGGGCTCTCCGGGACGCGGGCCATGACGACGAGGAGGTCGGCGACCACCCCGTTGGTGGTCCAGAGCTTGACGCCGTCGAGCACGTACTCGTCGCCGTCCCCGCTGGGCGTGGCGGTGGACCGCAGGCGCGCGGGGTCGCTGCCGACGTCGGGCTCGGTGAGCAGGAACGCGCTGATGTCCGAGCGCGCGCAGCGGGGCAGGAAGGCCCGCTTCTGCTCCTCGGTGCCGAACATGGCGACCGGCTGCGGGACACCGATCGACTGGTGCGCGGAGAGCAGGGCGCCGATCGCGGGGGAGACCGAGCCGACCAGGGTGAGGGCGCGGTTGTAGTAGAGCTGGCTGAGCCCCAGCCCGCCGTACTCGGTGGGGATCTTCATGCCGAGGGCGCCGAGGGCGCGCAGGCCGTTCACGACCTCGTCGGGGATGCGCTCCTCGCGTTCGATGCGCTGGGGGTCGATACCCCGGCAGAACTCCCGGAGCCGGTCGAGGAAGGCCTCCCCGGCCTCGACGGAGGCGGGGGCGGGCTGGGGGAGGGGATGGATCAGGTCCAGGCGGAGCCGCCCCAGGTACAGCTCCTTGGCGAAGCTGGGGCGGTTCCACCCGGCCTCGCGCGCCTGCTCCGCCACGGCACGCGCCCGGCGTTCGTCGACCTCGGACGCGTCGGTGGGGGTGGCTCCGGGTTCGACGGTCGACATGGATCGCTCACCTCATCGCGGGAAGGGATGTGTCCTGTATCACAGCACTACCCGTCGGTGTCCGATCTGACGCTCGGTCGGGCCTTCCGCGGGCACGGGCCGACGGCCTCCGCAGAGAAAAGTTCGGGCTGATGCGAACCGTGGGTAGCGCTCGTACGTCAAAGGAGACGCGACACAAACCACCGAGCGTGTGCTGGGAGTCGCACAGCCCCGGTGCGGAGGACGGCCGCACCGGGGCCCACCCGTCACCCCCCACCGCCTGGGGTGTCGCTTCGCGAGGGGGCAGGGCACCCTCAACGGACGCCTCCGGCGCGGTTCCCCCCTCCCGTCACCCCCCACCGCCTGGGGTGTCGCTTCGCGAGGGGGCAGGGCACCCTCAACGGACGCCTCCGGCGCGGTTCCCCCTCCCGTCACCCCCCACCGCCTGGGGTGTCGCTTCGCGAGGGGGCAGGGCACCCTCAACGGACGCCTCCGGCGCCGTCACCCCTTTTCTCGGTCTGCCGTGCGTGTCGGCCGTATGGCCTAGCCTTTTCCTGTGCGTATCGCGACATGGAATGTGAACAGTGCCCGGGCCAGGGCGGAGCGGATCGGCGCCTGGCTCGACCGCAGCGACGTCGACGTGCTCGCCGTCCAGGAGACCAAGGCCCGGGACGACCAGTTCCCCGCCGCCGTCTTCACCGACCGCGGCTACGAGGTGGCCCACTTCGGCCTCTCCCAGTGGAACGGGGTCGCGATCGCCTCCCGCGTCGGGCTGGAGGACGTGCGCACCGGCTTCCCCGGGCAGCCCGGGTACGGGGAGCCCGAGGAGGTCGAGGCGCGGGCGATCGGCGCCGTCTGCGGCGGCGTGCGGATCTGGAGCCTGTACGTGCCCAACGGCCGCGAGATCGACCACCCGCACTACGCCTACAAGCTGCGCTGGCTGGAGGCGCTGCGCGAGGCGAACGCCGCCGAACTGGCCGCCGACCCGGACGCGCAGATCGCGCTCATGGGTGACTTCAACATCGCCCCGCAGGACGACGACGTGTGGGACATGGCCGAGTTCGAGGGCAGGACACACGTCACCGAACCCGAGCGCGCCGCGTTCGCCGAGCTCGTCGACGCCGGGTTCGACGAGGTCGTCCGCGGGTACGCCCCCGGCCCCGGCGTGTACACCTACTGGGACTACAAGGCCCTGTCCTTCCCCAAGAGGAAGGGCATGCGGATCGACTTCGTGCTCGCCTCCCAGGCGCTGAGCGGCCGGGTCAGCGGCGCGCTGATCGACCGCGAGGAGCGCAAGGGCAAGGGGGCCTCCGACCACGCCCCCGTGATCGTCGAGCTCGACGGTGAGAAGGAGACGAGCGAGTGAGCAGCGCACCAAGGATCGCCGTCTTCGGCAGCGTGAACATGGACCTGGTGGCCTACGTCGACCAGGTGCCCTCCTCCGGTGAGACCGTCGCCGGAACCGACTTCCGCCAGGTGCCCGGCGGCAAGGGCGCCAACCAGGCGGTCGCCGCCGCGCGGGCCGGGGCCGAGGTGGCCTTCCTCGGCGCGGTGGGCGAGGACTCCTTCGGCGGTGAGCTGCGCGCCAACCTGCTCGACAGCGGTGTCGACGTGTCCGGGCTGCGCACCGTGCCCGGGGTGTCGGGCGTGGCGCACATCGTCGTGGACGGCCGGGGCGGCAACCGGATCATCGTGGTCCCGGGCGCCAACGGCGAGGTACGGGGCACGGTCGACGGCGACGCGGCCCTCATCGAGGGGCGCGCCGCGCTGCTGCTCCAGCTCGAACTGCCGATGGCGGCGGTCGTGGCCGCCGCGCGGGCCGGAAGCGCCCTGGGCGTGCCGGTCTACCTGACCCCGGCCCCCGCGCGCGAGCTGCCCGACGAGCTGCTGGAGTGCGTGGACGTGCTCGTCCCCAACCAGCACGAGGCCGCCGCGATCACCGGCCGCACCGAGCCCCGGGAGGCCCTGGCGGCGCTGTTGGAGCGCGTGCCGGAGGTGCTGCTGACCCTGGGCGAGGACGGGTGCCTGTTCGGGCGGCGCGGCGCGGAGCCGGTGCACGTCCCGGCGCGCAGGGTGACGGCCGTGGACACGACCGCGGCCGGGGACACCTACTGCGGTTCCTTCGCCGTCGCGCGGGCCGAGGGCCGTTCGCCGGAGGAGGCGATGCGGTTCGCCGCCGCTGCCGCCGCGCTGTCCGTACAGCGGCCGGGCGCGAGTTCGTCGATGCCCACCCGGGACGAGGTCGAGGCCCTGCTGGCGGAGTGACCGCTTCGCCGCCGGGACGGCGTCCCGCCGTCCCGGCGGGAGGACGCGTTCGGCGGACGCGGAGACGACGGTCGTGCCCCTTCCGACGAGGCCCGCCGGGTCCAGGCCGACGAACAGCGACTCGGGCCCTTCCGCGTGGCCGGAGGCGTCGACCTCCGGACCGCTGACCAGCAGCCCGGTGGGTCCCGTTCAGGACGCGGTGTGGCCGATCCGCTCCAGGAACGGCGCCGGGTCCTGGTTCTGGACGCGGACCTCCAGCACGATGTCGACGTCGTCGCCGACCAGGCGTCCGCCCCAGGGCAGGTCCCCGCCGTCGCCCACGCCGAAGTCGGAGAGCCGGATGCGGGCGGTCGCGGAGAAGAAGTGGCCGTGGGTGTCGTCGGGGGAGGCGTAGTCCGGCGCGTCGCCGACCCAGTGGGCGTCCAGGGTGACCGGGGCGGTGGTGCCGTGGATGGTCAGCTCGCCGTGCAGGAGGAAGGCGTGCGGGCCCCGGCGTCCGGGTTCGATCCCGGTGGAGGCGAAGCGGATCTCGGGGTGGCGGTCCGTGTCGAGGAAGTCGGCGGAGCGCAGGTGGGCGTCGCGGGCACCGACGCCGGTGTTGACGCTGTCCGCCCGCAGGACGACCTCCGCCGAGGAGTCGGCGGGGTCCCCGCCGACGTCGAACCGGCCCCCGGCCCGGCCGAAGGTCCCCTGGACCCGGCCGAAACGCAGGTAGCGCGCGACGAAGATCAGGCTGGAGTGCAACGGGTCGAGGTACCAGGTCCCCGGGCCCGGACCCACCTCGGCGGGGAAGTCGGTCATCCCAAATCTCCCATTTGTCGCTTATCTGGCTTTTGTCCACGTTAAATGGGGTGCCGACCGTGCTCGCCGGGTTCGGGGCCGGTCGGCGCGAGACATTCGACTCCCACCCGGGCGGGGACGGACACACCTCCTCTTCCTCTGACGGGGGATGACGTGGGCCGCGAGCGGTTCGCCGGGGGGACGGCCGGAACCGGCCGGGGCGGCACACCCCGGAGCGGCGGGTACGGGGAGTCCCGCGGACACGCGGAAGGCCGGAGCCCTCCGGCCCCGGCCTCCCCGGTTCGCGTGGGACGCGGTGCGCCCGACACGGTCGCTACATGTGCTCGGGAGCCTCCACGCCCAGCAGGTCCAGTCCCTGGACCAGGACCCGCAGCGCGACCGCGACCAGTGCGAGCCGCGACTCGCGCTGCTCGTCGGTCTCGGCGGTGAGCACGGGGCAGTGCTCGTAGAACGCCGTGAGCGCCTGGCCGAGGTCGAACAGGTACGCGCACAGCCGGTGCGGCTGGAGGAGGTCGCCGACCTGTGCGACGACCCCGCCGAACGCCAGCAGCTTCAGCGCCAGGTCGCGCTCGGCGCCCTCGGCGAGGGTGATCGCGCCGCGCGCCCGCTCCGGGTCCAGCCCGCCCTTGCGGAAGATGGAGCGGATCCGCGCCTGCGCGTACTGGAGGTAGGGGCCCGTGTTGCCGGTCAGCGCCAGCATGCGGTCGAAGTCGAAGGTGTACTCGGTGTCGTGCGAGACCGACAGGTCCGCGTACTTCACCGCGCCGATGCCGACCTTGTCCGCGATCGCGGCCCGCTCCTGGGCGCTGAGGTCGGGGCGGTTCTCCGCGACGACCGCCGCGGCGCGGTCCACGGCCTCGTCCAGCAGCGCCATGAGCCGGATCGGCGCACCGCTGCGGGTGCGCAGGATCTTGCCGTCACTGCCCAGCACGTTGCCGATCTGCACGTGGGTGGTCTCCACGCCCTCCGGCAGCCATCCGGCCCTGCGCGCGGTGGCCCACACCATCTTGAAGTGCAGCGCCTGCGGGGCGCCGACCACGTACAGGATGCGGTTCGCCTTGAGGTCCTCCACCCGGTGGCGGACGGTGGCCAGGTCGGTGGTGGCGTAGCCGTAGCCGCCGTCGCTCTTGCGGACGATGAGCGGGACCGGCTTGCCCTCGCGGCCGGTGAACTCGTCGAGGAAGACGCACAGGGCGCCGTCGCTGACCTCGGCGATGCCCTTGGCCTCCAGCTCGTCGCACACGTCGGCGAGCATGTGGTTGTACGTGCTCTCACCGGCCAGGTGGTCGTCGGTGAGCGTCACGCCGAGCTTGGCGTAGACCTTGTTGAAGTAGACGCGGGACAGCCCGACGAGCTTGCGCCACAGCCGCAGCGTCTCCTCGTCGCCGCCCTGGAGGGCGACCACGCGGCGGCGCGCCCGGGGGGCGAAGTCGTCGGCGTCGGGGCCGGAGGAGTCGAACTTGACCCGGGCCGCCTGGTAGAAGGCGTTGGGGTCGGTGGTGAGCAGGTCGGCGTCGCCGGAGTCCTCACCGACCTCCAGCAGGTGCTCGATGAGCATGCCGAAGGGGGTGCCCCAGTCGCCGATGTGGTTCTGGCGGATGACGTTGTGGCCCAGGAACTCCAGGGTGCGGGCCAGGGAGTCGCCCACCACGGTGGTGCGCAGGTGCCCGACGTGCATCTCCTTGGCCACGTTGGGCGCGGAGTAGTCGACCGGGATGTTGAGCGACTCCTGCTCGGGGACGCCCAGACGGGGGTCGTCGAGCAGGTCGCGGGTCCGCGCGGCGATCCAGTCCTCGCGCAGGGTGAGGTTGATGAAGCCCGGCCCGCTGACCTCGACGTCGCGGCAGACGTCGGCCACGTCCAGGTGCTCCATGATCGCCGCGGAGACCTCGCGCGGCTTTCGGCCCAGTCGCTTGGCGAGGGCGAGGGCGGCGTTCGCCTGGTAGTCGGCGAACTGGGACGGGCGGATGACGGGGTCGGTGTCGGCGAACTCGGGGCCGAAGGCGGCGCCGAGGGCGGACTGGACCCGTCGCGAGAGTACTTCCTGCGGGTCGGCCATGGCACAAGCGTACCGACCGTGCCGGGTCGTCCCGGCCGGTCGCCGGGGAGGGCGGGGCCCGATCAGTCGTCCCTCCTCTCCCGCCTCCGGGCCCGCCGCACCTCGCGGTCGACGGACCAGGCGTCGGCGACCGGCCCGAGGTGGCCCAACTTGTCGGGGTTGACCACCGTCCGGACGGCCTGGATCCGCCCGTCGAGCACGTCGAGGGCCATGACGTAGAGGATCCCGCCGCCCCGGTCGCGGAAGACCGCGCCGGGCTGGCCGTTGACCTCGTGCGGCTCGTACGACACCCCGATCCGGAACAGCAGGGCGAAGCCCGAGCCCAGCAGCCGGGCCACCTTGTCCGGGCCCACGACGGTCCTGGCCAGCTGCGGGCTCTTGCCGCCGCCGTCCCCGACCAGCTGCACGTCGGCGGTCAGCAGGTTCCGCAGCCCTTCCACGTCGCCCTCCTCCAGCGCGTCGAAGAACCGTCTCGCCAGCTCCAGCCGGTCCCGGCGGTCCGCCTCGAACCGCGGCCGTCCGGTCCGCATGTGCCGCCGCGCCCGCACCACCAGCTGTCGGCACGCCGCCTCCGACCGCCCCACCGTCGCGCCGATCTCGTCGAACCCGAAGGCGAACACCTCCCGCAGCACGAACACCGCGCGCTCCAGCGGGCTGAGCCGCTCCAGCAGCAGGAGCGCCGCCATCGACACCGAGTCGGCCAGCTCCGCCGTCCGCGCCGGATCCTGGTAGGGATCGCTCAGCAGCGGCTCGGGGAACCACGGGCCGACGTACTCCTCCCGCCGGACCCGTGCCGAACGCAGCACGTCGATCGAGATCCGGGTCACCGTGGTCGACAGGAAGGCCTTGGGCGACCCGGCCCGGGTGGTCGAGCCGTCGTAGCGCAGCCAGGTCTCCTGCACGGCGTCCTCGGCCTCGCCCACACTGCCCAGAATCCGGTAGGCGATCGAGAACAGCAGCGGCCGCAGCTCCTCGAACTCCTCCACCTTGCCCACACCGCATCCCTCCGCTCTGGGGCCCGGAGCCCCGGCGGGGCTCCGGGCCGGTCGATGGCACCGTCTACTGGTGGATCCGGCCGGGTACGTAGTCGCCGGCGGGCTGCCGGGTGATGATGTTCAGCCGGTTCGCCGCGTTCATGAAGGAGACCAGCAGCGTGAGTGCGGTGAGCTGCTCCTCGTCGTAGTGCTCGGCGGCGTTCGCCCACACCTCGTCGCTGACCCCGGTGCCCGCGTCCGCGACCCGGGTCCCCTGCTCGGCGAACTCCAGGGCGGCGCGCTCGGCCCCGGTGAAGACCGTGGCCTCCCGCCACGCCGTGACCAGGTTCAGCCGCACCGCGGTCTCCCCGGCCGCGGCGGCCTCCTTGGCGTGCATGTCGACGCAGACGGCGCAGCCGTTGATCTGGCTCACGCGCAGCTCCACCAGTTCCTGCGTCCTGGCCGGCAGGGGCAGGTCCTTGAGGGCCCTGCCCGCTGCCATGAGGTGCTTGATGGCCTTGCCGGCGCTCGGTGCGGCGAGGAAGTCCAGTCGTGCGTCCATGGGGTGCTCCTCCGTGCTCGTCGGTGGTGACACCCCTGGAGACGAGGAAGCCCGGGACCCTGTGACACCGGCCGGTGTGACGCGCGTCCCGCGGCCGTCCGCCCCGGTCAGCGCTCCTCGGACTGGGCCAGGCGGTGCAGCCAGTTCGGGGGGCGGTGGTGCACGCGGCGGCGGATCCGCTCGCCGATCCGGCCCGCGGCCAGGTCGTGCGCGAGCTGGCAGGCGCGGGCCACGCCCCAGGCGCGACTGTCGCCGTGCGCGATCACCACGGTCCCGTTGAGTCCCAGCAGTGCCGCTCCGCCGTAGGTCTCGCTGTCCAGCCGCGCGCGCAGGTCCCGGAGCGCCCTGCGTTGCAGCAGCGTGCCCGCCTTGGCGACCATGGACGACGTCAGCGCGTCCCGGAAGGCCTCCATCGCGAACGCCGCGGTGCCCTCCACCGACTTCAGCGCGACGTTCCCCGTGTGCCCGTCGGTCACGACCACGTCCACCTTCCGGGACAGCAGGTCGTGGCCCTCGACGTTGCCGCGGAAGTCCATGGTCTCGGAGTCCTCGGCGGTGGCCGCCAGCAGCTCCGTGGCCCGGCGCACGAGCTTGTTGCCCTTGCCCGGCTCCGACCCGATGGTGAGCACCCCCACCCTCGGCCGCTCCACGCCGAAGGCCGTCTGGGCGTAGGCGCACCCCAGGTGGGCGAACTGCACGAGCATCTCCGGTTTGGCGTCGGCGTTGGCGCCCGCGTCCACGAGGACCGTCGGCGTCTCCCCGGTCGGCAGGGTCACCGCCAGGGCGGGACGCAGCACCCCGGGCTGCGTGCGCAGGCGGACGGTCGAGGTGGCCACGACACCGCCCGTCGATCCGGCCGAGACCAGCGCGTCGGCGTCACCGCGCCGGATCAGCCGACAGGCGACGGCGGCGCTGGACCGGGGGCGGCGCCAGCTGGCCAGCGCGCCCTCGTGCATCGCCAGACTGTCCTCGGCGTGCACCACGGGGACGTCGCGGAGCGCGTTCTCCTCGGCGAGCAGCGTCGCGATCTCCGTGCGCCGCCCCACCAGTACGACGCGCAGACCCAGTTCCCGGACGGCCAGGACCGCCCCCCGGACGATCTCGCCCGGGGCCCGGTCGCCGCCCATCGCGTCCACCGCGATGATCGGTGCGGACGTGCGCGGTGCGACGGAGGCGTCCGCGTCCGCGTCGGATGTGCCACTCAACTCGGTCCGTCCTCCACGGGTGTGGTCGGCGGGCGGGCGCGCGGCTCGCCCGGTGTTCGCGCAGGTCCCTCGGTACGGGCCGGTGCCGGCGTCACGCGTGGTCGCGTCGCGCGCGGCGGGCCCGCAGCCACGGTATCGGGTCGCGGGATGAACGTCTGGGTTCGGATGGTTCGTATGCTCGTGCGAGGATACTTCCCGTATGTCCAGGTCAGGGCTGGATATTGCGCTTGGTGGGTACAAAACCCCTTGTCGGGGTATACCCGCTTGCTGGTCCGGGCTTCGTGTGAGGTCCGGACGCGTGTGACTACACACTGAATTTCCGTACCAGGTGGTCCACCGGTGTCCGCGCACACCGGACCCGCCTGATCAGGGCTGCCCGGCGGTCTCCCGTCGCGGCCCTGCCTACATGCAGGAGAGGAGAGGCGTGAGCGTAACGCCAGACGCGGCACCGTCCCCGTCCGCCGGACGTCGGTTTCGTGCCTACACGACGAAACACCTCGACGAGCTCACGGCGCGAGCTGGTCTCGCCGCAGACGAGCGGCTCGCGGTGCAAGCGGTGGCCAACGTGCTTCCGTTCCGGGTCAACAGCTATGTCGTCGACGAGCTGATCGACTGGGACGCGGCGCCGGACGACCCGATCTACCGGCTCGTCTTCCCGCAGGCCGACATGCTGCCCTCTGGCGATGTCGCCAGGATCGCCGACCTGATCCGTTCCGGTGCCTCGCGCAAGGAGCTGAACGAGGCCGCCAACCAGATCCGGGCCAACCTGAACCCGCACCCGGCCGGCCAGATGGACCTCAACGTGCCCAAGACGGGCAACGAGGAGCCCATCCCGGGTGTCCAGCACAAGTACAAGGAGACGGTCCTCTTCTTCCCGAAGCAGGGCCAGACGTGCCACGCGTACTGCACGTACTGCTTCCGGTGGGCCCAGTTCGTCGGTGACGCCGACCTGAAGTTCGCCTCCAGCGAGATCGACCAGCTGGTCGACTACGTGCGGACGCACCCCGAGGTCACCAGCGTCCTCTTCACCGGTGGCGACCCGATGATCATGGGCGAGGGGGTGATCTCCAAGTACATCGAGCCGCTGCTGGAGATCGAGCACCTCGAGGCCATCCGCATCGGTACCAAGGCGCTGGCCTACTGGCCGCAGCGCTTCGTCACCGACCCGGACGCCGACGACACCCTCCGGCTGTTCGAGAAGGTCGTCGCCTCGGGTAAGAACCTCGCGTTCATGGCGCACTTCTCGCACCCGAACGAGATGACGCCGGAGCTCGTGCAGGAGGCCGTGCGCCGCATCCGCGGGACCGGGGCGGTCATCCGCACCCAGGCCCCGCTGATCCGCACGATCAACGACGACTCGGCCACGTGGGAGAGCATGTGGCGCACGCACCTGCGCCACGGCATGGTCCCCTACTACATGTTCGTCGAGCGCGACACGGGCCCGCAGGACTACTTCGCCGTGCCGCTGGCCGAGGCCTACGACATCTTCCGGGGCGCCTACCAGAAGGTGTCCGGCCTGGCGCGTACCGTACGCGGTCCGTCGATGTCGGCCACCCCGGGCAAGGTGTGCGTCGACGGCGTCACCGAGGTCGCGGGCGAGAAGGTGTTCGTCCTGCACTTCATCCAGGCGCGCGACCCCGAGCTGGTCGGCAGGCCCTTCTTCGCCAAGTACGACGAGAAGGCGGCCTGGCTGTTCGACCTCAAGCCCGCGCTGGGCGCGACCCACTTCCCGTGGGAGAACGCCCCCGTGGAGGCCAACGGCCTGGTGGACCCCACCCGCCTGTAGGCGACCGGGACTGAAGGACACGGAGCCCGGCACCGTTCGCGGTGCCGGGCTCCACGCACGTCCTGGCCGTGGACGGCGACCGCCGGGAGTGGGATGGGATGGCGGTCGACGGCCTGGACGCTTCCCGGGCGGGCCTGTGTGGGGGGTGAGGGGGCCCGGGAGCGGGGCGGCCGCGTCCTCCACGGGGAGGGCGCCGGATCCGCGCCAGAGGCCGGATCAGGCGATGAGCGCGTCGAAGTCGCCGGTCTTGGCGCCCTTGACGAAGGCCTCGATCTCGGCCGTGGTGTACACGAGCGCGGGGCCCTGCGGGTCGCGGGAGTTGCGCATGGCGAAGTCCCCGTCCGGGAGGGCCGCGATCTCCACGCAGTTGCCCTCCGGGTTGCTCCAGCTGCTCTTGGTCCAGGTGACGTCCGGCAGGTCGGTGGCGGGAACGCCGTTGTAGATCGAGTGCATGTCAACCTCCTGGAACTTCGGGGGGACTCGTGGGCGGGCGTCCGTACGCGGCTGTCCGGCGCGTCGCGCCCGCCTTGTCCGAACCACCGGGCTCTCGCCGGGCGGACCGGGCCCCGAGTACAGGGGTGACCCGTGATCCGTGCTGGTTCGTCTCGTCCTTGGTGCGGCCCAAAGCGTAACTCATGCACGTGCAGACGTGATTACATCGGTAAGTACATGAGGAAGAACCGGGGGTCACCCGTCGGCGTCGTCGCACGTCATGGCTTACGTTTCAGGAGGCCGGGCGGTTCACTCTCCGGGGATCGTTCTTGAGTCGTGGCCGAAATCGGTCATTCGTGAACAACATGCCCGGAAAGTAGTGTGACCGCCCTCACCCCCGGTCGCGCCGGGGGTTGGCCAGAAGGGCCTCCTCCGGCTCCACCCCGCCGAGCGCGTCGGCGCGGTTCGGGCGCCGCGGAGAGCATCACCCGGCCGGTGGAGGACGTCCGCGACCGCGCCGGGCGTCCCGGCCCGGAAAGGAGGCCGTATGAGCGAGGCGTACTCGCCGATCCCGGAGTTGAACCTGCTCAAGGAGTTCGAGGACCGGATCGGTCCGGTCCGCTACTCGGAGGGTTTCGAGCTGCGCGCGTACGGCGCGGACGCCGGCCTCCACACCTGGTCGGAGCATCCGGAGTTCCTGGGCCGGTTCGTCCCCTTCGCGCAGGCCAACGGCTCCGGATCCGACTACGCGCTGTGGCGGTGCGACGATCGGACCGACCTGGCCACCCTCCCCGTCGTCCTGGTCGGCGACGAGGGGCAGCTCTATGTGATCGCGCGGAACCTGGTGGAGCTGTTCCGGCTCCTGGCCGTCGACAGCGAGCCCGTCGCCGACTTCGGGTTCCTCGCCTCCGGAGACGTCGAGGAACACAGCGACGGCCACCATGAGTTCCTCACCTGGTTGAACCGGAATTTCGGCCTTGGGCCGCCGGAGGACCTGGACGCGCTCTGGGCCGGGCGAAAGAAGGATGACGACCGGTTCAGGGCGTGGGTGGGCCGGTTCGTCGAGTCGGACGATCACTGACCGTCCATCGCGGTTCGTGATCTCCACGGCTGTGCGGCTTGTCGCCGGCAGTGGCTCACCCGGCGCCGGGGTTCAACCCGCGTCCATCGGCCCACTGTCCGGGCCGTCAGGACCTCGGACGGCTCCTGGCGGCGGGCGGGGTCCGCGCTGTGGCCTGCCGCCACCGCTGATCATCGGTCTTCACACTCCGATGATCAGCGGTGGCCGTGCCCGCCTTCCGGCCACCCCGCGCCAGCAAGGTCGCGATCTCCGGCCGGAGCGCTAGGAGTAACGCTCCAGGAAGCCCCGGAGGATGCCCTCGGTCTCGTTCGGGGGAGGGGCCTGGGTGGCGAGGTGGTCCATCGTCAGCGCGTAGCGGTGGGTGTCGTCGTACTTGTCGAAGTACAGGGCGCTGCTCAACTGCTCCAGGTAGACCACGTCGGGCAGTTGGGGGGTGGGGAAGCGCAGGATGCTGAAGGGGCCGCCCGCCGCCGCGTGGCCGCCCATGGCGAACGTGGCCACCTGGATGGTGATGTTGGGCCGCCGCGCCATCTCGATGAGGTGCTCGATCTGGCCGCGCATGACGTCGGCGTCGCCGTAGGGGCGGTGCAGGACGGCCTCGTCGATGACCGCCCACAGGCGGGGCGCCCTGGGCTCGACGAAACGGCGCTGGCGGTGCATGCGCATACTGACGCGGTTGGTCACGTCGTCCTCGGAGGTGGCCGTACGCGACAGGCGGATCACCGATCGGGCGTAGTCCTCGCTCTGGAGCAGGCCCGGCACGAACTGGACCTCGAAGGTGCGGATGACCGAGGCCGCCTCCTCCAGTCCGATGTAGACGCTGAACCACTGGGGAAGGACGTCACCGTACTGGTGCCACCAGCCCTGGGCGTTGGCGCTGGAGATCAGGCCCAGGAGTGCCTCGCGCTCCCCGGCGTCGTCCACTCCGTAGAGTTTGAGCAGGTCGTCCACGTCGCGTGGCTTGAAGCTGACCTGGCCGAGCTCCATCCGGCTGATCTTGGCGTGCGACGCGCGGATGGCGTATCCGGCGTCGTGGCGGGAAATGCCCCTGGCCTGCCGGAGGCGGCGGAGCTGGGTGCCGAGCAGAATGCGCAGCACGGTGGGCCCACCACTGGAATTCGTCAGGAAATCCTGAGTGACCTGCATATTCTCTGCCCGGTCGGCGACCACGTCACCCTCCCTGTAGCGGTGTCGGCGCTGGCGACCGCTCAGTATACCCAGAGGTCACGGAAGTGCACAGGGTTGTCGGCATTGGGTTCGTGTGCCGTAACTGCGGCACCGTGCCCGGTGTAATCGTGTGTACCGGCGCGTGAATTCTTCTCCGAGGACCTACCGTTTGGGGTGCTTCGTCCTATAGTCTTGCCAACCGTTACGCTGCACGTGCATCCGTGACTTACAGATGTAAGCAACGTTGACCACGTCAAGCAGGGCCGCGTGAACCGACATCACCTCGTGAGGAACGTGATGAACGCAGAGTTGGTGTCTTCGGAACTCGACTCCGAGGCAACCTGGGGCCGTCCTCCGCTCGCCGAGGCGAGCAGCGAGCGCCTGGGCGGCTGGTGGGATCGCACGCTGAGCCGCCTCGACGTGGGGGAGTGCGCGCGGACGCCGGAGACCGTGGCCCGGGCCTTCGAGGCGACGCCCGACTCGGTCCGCGCGGCGCGTGAACTCGCGACGGGCGCGGCACGGGAGTGGGCGCTGGCGGAGGTCGCCGAGGACCTCCGGCTGGTCGTCTCCGAGCTCGTCGGCAACGCCTGCCGGCACGCCGTTCCGGAGGGCCGGTCCCCGGAGGGCGCGCGTGTTCTCGTGCAGTTCCGACTCCTCGGCGCGCGGCGTCAGGTGGTGTGCATGGTCTCCGACCAGGTCGAACACGGTCCGGTGAGGGTGGAGGCGCACCATTTCGCCGAATCGGGGCGCGGACTCGGACTCGTCGCCGCCTTCAGCCGGACATGGGGATGGGATCCGGTCCGGGGCGAAGGAAAGATCGTTTGGGCTGTTTGTGGCGGTGAAGACTGAAATAAGCCCCGTCCAGGCCGGATAACGGTCACCCGATGTCTCCGGGGTACATCGGCCTCGCCGTTCGGGCGGAGTAGGCTGTCAGCGCATGTCGGTATTTGACCGGCGGTGTTCTGCGCAGAGTTCTCTTCCATCCGAACCCGGGAGCGAGGCGTGACCGTGCTGGACACGGAGCAGGGTCGGTTCGCGTGCGGTGCGACCGTCGTCGTCGAGCTGGACGGCGAGATCGATCTGGCCACGGCGGACCAGGTGTACGCCCGCCTCGTGGCCGAGGCGGTCGACGGTTGCGTGATCGTCGACCTGTCCGCGGTGGAGTTCATCGACGCCTCGGGGGTGAACGCCCTCATCGCCGCACTGCACACCGCGACCGGGGCACGGCACCACCTGCTCCTCGCCTCCCCGCCCCGCCAGCTGTCGCGGATCCTCGACGTCCTGTCGCTGCGCTGCCTGCTGACCACCCACGCCGACGTGGCCGCCGCACGGGCCGCCCACGAGCGCGCCGCCGTCCGGAGCCGGTGACGGGGGCCCCGGGGCGGCGTCCGCCGGGGACCGCGGAGGCGGCGGGCACCGCCCCGGAGAACACGGACGGGGCGCGCCCGGCGGGGACGGAACTCCCCCGGGCACACCCCGTCCTCGTCCGGTGGAGGGCTACTCCACGGTGACGCTCTTGGCCAGGTTGCGCGGCTGGTCGACGTCGTTGCCCTTGGCCAGGGCCAACTCGCACGCGAACACCTGCATCGGGATCGTCGACACGATCGGCTGGAGCAGGGTCGGCACCGCCGGGATCTCGATCAGCACGTCCGAGTACGGCCGCACCGACTCGTCGCCCTCCTCGGCGATCACGATCGTGCGGGCGCCGCGTGCGCGGACCTCCTGGATGTTGGACACGATCTTGTCGTGCAGAACACTGCGGCCCTTCGGCGACGGCACCACGACGACGACCGGCAGGCCGTCCTCGATCAGAGCGATCGGGCCGTGCTTCAGCTCGCCCGCCGCGAACGCCTCCGCGTGCATGTAGGCGAGCTCCTTGAGCTTGAGCGCGCCCTCCATGGCCACCGGGTACCCGACGTGGCGGCCCAGGAACAGCACGGTGTCGGCGTCGGCCAGCGACCGCGCCAGGTCCCGCACCGGTCCCACGGTGTCCAGGACCCGCTCGACCTGCTCCGGCATGGTGGCCAGCTGCGCGATGACCGCGTTGATCTCGTCGCCGAACTTCAGCCCCCGCACCTGCGCCAGGTACAGGCCGATCAGGTAGCACGCCGCCAGCTGCGTCAGGAAGGTCTTGGTCGCGGCGACCCCCACCTCGGGGCCCGCGTGCGTGTACAGCACACCGTCCGACTCCCGCGGGATGGTCGACCCGTTGACGTTGCAGATCGCCAGCACCCGGGCGCGCTGCTCGCGGGCGTAGCGCACCGCCATCAGGGTGTCCATGCTCTCGCCGGACTGGGAGATGGCGATGACCAGCGTCTGCTGGTTCAGGATCGGGTCGCGGTAGCGGAACTCGCTGGCCACCTCGACCTCGCACGGGATGCGGCACCAGTGCTCGATGGCGTACTTGGCGATCAGACCCGCGTGGTAGGAGGTGCCGCACGCGATGATGACGATCTTCTCGACCGTGCGCAGCTCCTCGGGCGTCAGCCGCATCTCGTCCAGGGTCAGCTGGCCGTCCATCGTGACGCGGCCCAGGAGGGTGTCGGCCACCGCCTGCGGCTGCTCGACGATCTCCTTGAGCATGAAGTAGTCGTAGCCGCCCTTCTCGGCGGCCGACGCGTCCCAGTCCACGTGGTACTCGCGCACCGGGACCGGGTTGCCGTCGTAGTCGGTGACGGCCACGGAGTCCGCGCGCAGCTCCACGACCTGGTCCTGGCCCAGCTCGACGGCCTCGCGGGTGTGTGCGATGAACGCCGCGACGTCGCTGGCCAGGAAGTTCTCGCCCTCGCCCCGGCCCACGACCAGCGGCGAGTTGCGGCGGGCCGCGACCACGAGGCCGGGATCGTCGACGGAGGTCGCCACGAGCGTGAACGCGCCCTCCAGGCGGCGGCACACCGCGCGCATGGCCGCGGCCAGGTCACCGTCGCCGCGCTGCCCGAGCTCGGTGGCCAGCAGGTGGGCCGTGACCTCGGTGTCGGTCTCGGAGGTGAACTTGCAGCCCAGGTCCTCCAGCTCGACGCGCAGGGCGGCGAAGTTCTCGATGATGCCGTTGTGCACCACCGCCACCCGCTGGTCGTTGTCCACGTGGGGGTGGGCGTTGACGTCGTTGGGCGCGCCGTGGGTCGCCCAACGCGTGTGCCCGATACCCGCGCCGTCCCCGGCCATCGGATGGTTCTCCAGGGCCTGGCGCAGGTTGGCGAGCTTGCCCGCCCGCTTCTCGGTGTGCAGCGCGCCCCCGCCCTGCACAGCGACACCCGCGGAGTCATATCCGCGGTACTCCAACCTCGCGAGGCCGTTCACGACGACCTCAAGCGCCGGTTGCGGCCCGACGTAGCCAACGATTCCGCACATGAGCGCCAGCGTAGGTGAAAGCGGACGGTAAATCGACCAACCAGTACCCCATACCACTGGTTGTTTTCGCAGGTAACGGTATAGACCATTTGGTGTATGGGGGGTAGACCGCGCAGGTCGGGGGCAGGGTGCTCACGCAGAGTGGAACCCGGTTCGCACCTTCCGGGCCCGACGGAATTTTTTCCGGGTCGGCCACGTGAACGTGTGGTTTCGGGCACGTTCCCGTTCCAGGTGAGGGATAGGGGGGACCGGCTGCCCGGTACGCCTCGGAGCCTCGTCTAGGGTGGTCAACCGTGTCTTACACGACGAAGAACGGCGTCTCCTCGCCGTACGTGGAGCTCGACCGGGACGCCTGGGCCGCCCTGCGCGCCTCCACGCCGCTGTCCCTGACCGAGGCGGACCTGGCCGCTCTGCGCGGCACCACCGACCCCACGTCCCTGGACGACGTGCGGGACGTCTACCTGCCCCTGTCGCGACTGCTCAACCTCTACGTGGGCGCCACCCAGCAGCGGCACGCCGCCGTCCGCGCCTTCCTGGGGGAGACCGACCGGCCCTCCCCGTTCATCATCGGCGTCGCGGGCAGCGTCGCGGTCGGCAAGTCCACGACCGCGCGCCTCCTGCGCTCCCTGCTCGCCCAGTGGCCCAACCACCCCGACGTGGAACTGGTCAGCACGGACAACTTCCTCTATCCGAACGCCGTCCTCCAGGCGCGCGGGCTGATGCGGCGGAAGGGCTTCCCCGAGAGCTACGACCGGCGCGCGCTGGTGCGCTTCGTGTCGGAGATGAAGGCGGGCGCCGGGCGCATCGACATTCCCGTCTACTCCCACCTGGCCTACGACATCGTCCCCGGGGAGCGCCAGACCGTCCGCCGCCCGGACATCCTCATCGTCGAGGGCATCAACGTCCTCCAGCCCGCCACCGCCGGACACCTGGCCGTGGCCGACTTCTTCGACTTCTCCCTCTACGTCGACGCCCGGGTCGAGAACGTCCGCAACTGGTACCTCGACCGTTTCCGGGAGCTGCGCCGCACCGCCTTCGCCGACCCGCGCTCCTACTTCCACCACATGGCCACGACCATCGGTGAGGAGGAGGCCGTGGAGTTCGCGGCCAACACCTGGCGCACGATCAACGAGGTCAACCTGGTGGAGAACATCCGCCCGACCCGGGGCCGCGCCACCCTGGTCCTCCACAAGGGAGACGACCACCGGGTACAGCGGGTCCGCCTGCGCAAGACCTGAGCGTGCTCATGCGGCCTCGCGGGCTCGGCCAGGGCTTGGGGCGCGGAGTACCGGGGTGTTCGTCGTCGCTTTCGCCTGGCTCGTTCCTCGCTGGCGGCTCGGCTCCTCCTGCACACCCCGGTGCGCCCCTCGCGTCCTGTCCGTCGTCGGGGTTTGCCGTCGCCCGCCGCGACGGCTAGGGTGGGGCTTCTTTTCCGGCCGCGCCCCCAGGGGTGTGGTGCGCTCTGACGGATCGGAACGAACCGGGCCTTCCACGGCGACCGGGGCGGGACCCGCGCACGCGACGCGGCCGCGTCATGTCCCGCCCAGCCCCTCCGAGGTCCGCCCATGACCACGACCGATCCCTCCGACGTGCCCGTGAGCCCCGAGCTCCAGGCCGAACGCGACCACCTCGCCGCCGCCCGCGCAGCCCTGACCCGGATGCGCGAGGAGGTCCAGGGCACCGCCCTCATGCTCGGTGACGTCGTCAACGACAAGGTCACCAACGCCGCCCTCCGCCGCGGCCGCGAGCGCCGCCTCGCCGCCCTGGCCGACGTCCCCGGGGCCCCGCTGTTCTTCGGCCGCCTCGACTTCGACCCCGGCAGCGTCCTCGTCGACGACGGACCCGCCCCCGACCGGGGCCGGGGGCCCGACCGGTTGCACATCGGCCGCCGCCACGTCCACGACGCCGACGGCCGCCCCATGGTCCTGGACTGGCGGGCACCCCTGTGCGTCGCCTACTACCGGGCCTCGCCCACCGACCGCATGGGCGTCCTCAACCGTCGCCGCTACGGCTTCGGCGCCACGGCGGACGGGGAGGGATCCGAGGTCGTCCTCACCGCCTTCGAGGACGAACCGCTCACGGCCGCCGACACCAGTGCGGCCCCCGCCGACGGGCTGCTCGCCGCCGAGATCGAACGGCCCCGCACCGGACCGATGCGCGACATCGTCGCCACCATCCAGCCCGAGCAGGACGACCTGGTCCGGGCTCCGCTGGAGACCACCCTGTGCGTCCAGGGCGCACCCGGCACCGGCAAGACCGCCGTCGGCCTCCACCGCATCGCCTTCCTCCTCTACACCGAGCGCGAACGCCTCGCCCGCTCCGGCGTGGCGATCATCGGCCCCAACCGCGCCTTCCTCTCCTACATCCGCGACGTCCTGCCCGCCCTCGGCGAGGTCGACGTCGCCCAGACCACGGTCACCGAGCTGCTCACCGCCGACCTGCCCGAGCGCTCCCGCCCCGCCGCCGGATGGGTGCGCCGGACCGAGGAACCCGACGCCGCCCGGATCAAGGGCGAGGCCCGGATGGCGGAGGTCCTGCGCCGAGACCTGTGGTCCCACCTGCGCGAACCCGAGGAGACCGTGGTGGTCCGCCGGGGCGCGCGCCGCTGGCGCCTGTACCCCGAGGACCTGCGCCCCCTCCTGGACGAGTTGGCCGAACGCGGTGTCGCCTACGGGGCGGGCCGTGAACTGCTCTCGCACCGCATCGCGCACGCCGTGCTGTCCCTCATGGAGTCCGCGGGGGAGGTCTGCGACGACCGCACGCACGCCCAGGTGCGGCGCGACCCCGCGGTCAGGTCGGCGGTGAACGCCCTGTGGCCCAAGGTCGACCCCCTCAGGCTCGTCCTGGGTCTGCTCACCGACCCCGAACGGCTCGCCCGTGCCGCCGACGGGGTCCTCGGCCCCGACGAACAGAGGTCCGTCCTGCTGCCCGGCAGTCCGCGCGGCCCCAAGTCGGCGCGGTGGTCGGAGGAGGACCTGGCCCTGGTGGACGAGGCGGCGGCGCTCGTCGAGCGCCCCGCCGGGCTGGGGCACATCGTCGTGGACGAGGCCCAGGACCTCAGCCCGATGCAGTGCCGCGCGATCGGCCGGCGCTGCGTGTCGGGGTCGCTGACCGTGCTCGGCGACATCGCCCAGGGCACCAGCCCCTCGGCGGCGAAGAACTGGTCCACGCTCCTGGAACACCTGGGCAAGCCCACCGGCCACCTGAGGGTCCTCGACCGGGGGTACCGCGTCCCCGCGCAGATCATCGACTTCGCCGCCCGTCTGCTGCCCGTCATCGCCCCCGGGCTGGGCGCCCCGTCGGCCGTCCGTCGGGCGGAGGGCTCCCTGACCGTCACCGCGGCCGACGGGCCGGTCACCTCCGCGGTCGCCCAGGCGTGCCGGGACGCGCTCAAGGGCGAGGGTTCGGTGGGACTGATCGCCGCCGACCACGAACTCCCCCTGCTGCGGGACGCCCTGGTCGCGGAGGGGCTGACCGCCCCGCTCCTCGGCGAGGCCGGTCCGGACGCGGGCCGCCTGGTGGCGGTGCCCGCGAGCCTGGCCAAGGGCCTGGAGTTCGACGCCGTCGTGGTCGCCGAACCCGCCTCCGTGGTGGCGGCGGAGGAGCGCGGCGCCAACCGGCTCTACGTGGTGCTCACCCGTGCGGTGAGCACGCTCCACGTGGTGCACTCCCGGCCGCTTCCCGCGGCGCTCCGGTGAGACCGCGGTCCGGGCCCACGGCCTTCGTGGCGGTGGCCGGGGTCCGGGCCGCTCCTCGCGTACGGACGGACCGCCGTCCCGTCAGCCGGCGGCCGCTGCCGCCCGACCGTCGTGCGCCCGTTTCCAGGGGCCGGGTACGATCCCGGCGGTGAGCAGCCACAGCGCGACCGTCGCCAGGTGCGCGCGTTGCACCAGTCCCAGCGGGACCCCGGGGTCGCCGTCACCGGAGGACCAGTACAGGATCCCGGCCAGGATCAGGACGGCGACGGCCGCCACCGCCTGGAGCACGGCCATGACCGCCACGAACAGCCACGCCGGGTCGTCGGCGCTCCACCGGTTCACCGCCAGCGCGACCACGCTCAGCAGCGCCGCCGCCACCGCCGCCAACGACATCAGCGCCTGCGCGACCGTGGCGCCGTGCACGCCCTCGGCCAGTGACTCGGCGGCGCACGCGACGTCGGTGGAGACCCGGCAGGCGCCCGGCATCAGCGACGTGGCCAGGGAGAGCGCGCCGAACACGGCCATCGACCACCAGGAGACCCGCAGCCAGCGCCGCGTCTGCCTCGCACCCAGGGACAGCCCCAGCGCGGCAGCCGCGATGACCAGGATCGACGCCGTGCGGTGGGTGCTGTCCAGGAACCGGCCGAAGGTCGATCCCGGTTCGGCCAGCGCCCCCTGCGCGGCTCCGCCCCCGGGCAGGACGACCTCCAGGACCCAGAGGCTGTAGACCACGGCCGCCGCCACGGCGGCCACCCTTCCGTCCCGGTAGTCCCAGTGCAGGCTCGCGGTGCTCGTGTCAGGCATGCCGCCCTCCCGTTCCGCCGACGGCGTCTTCTCCCCCATGAGACGTGGCCGGGCCCGTTCACGTTCCGTTCCCCGGCGGAACACGGGTCGTTTCCGAACCTACGTCAGCCAACTCGCGGCGGCACCGTTATCCGCGGGTGCGTGTTGGCGCGCCATGATCGGAGTAAGGGGGATCATCAGACACCGCGTGCGTGACCGTCGGGAACCGCGCGGACCGGGACACGTCCGACAGGAAGGCATACGTGATGGACGGTGCGGCCACGACACGGTGGCTGGTCGTGGGAGTGGACGGCAGCGACTCCAGCAGGCACGCGCTGGAGTGGACGGCCCACCAGGCCGTGCTGCGCGGGTTCGGTCTGCGGATCGTCGTGGCGGCCTGTTCCCCCGCCTCCGTGGGCGTCTTCGAGGCGCCCGTCCCCGACGAGGGGCCCGCGGACGCGGGCGGGGCGGACACCTCCTCCGCCGAGCGCCTGCTGGCCTACGCCGCCGACTGGGTGTCCCGGCTCTTCCCGGAGTTGGCGACGGACACCGTACTGTCGCGGGCCCGGCCGCTGGAGGCGCTGCTCTCGGAGGCGGAGGGCCCCGGTGCGGCGGCGGTCGTGGTCGGGTCGCGCGGGCTCGGCGGTTTCCTCGCCGCGTTCGTGGGGTCGGTCGGGATCGAACTGGCCGCGCGCTCTCCCGTCCCCGTCGTGGTCATGCCGCACGCACACGCCTCCGCGCACGGTGTCCGCGGGCGCGTGATCGTCGGTGTCGACGGCTCCGAACCCAGCCGCCGGGCCGTGGAGTTCGGCTTCGCCCAGGCGGAGTTCGCCGGCACCGAGCTGGTCGCCGTCAGCGCCTGGCAGCCCCTGGTGGCCTTCGCCGCGGCCACCGGCCCCATCCCGCCCGAGCTGTTCGACGACACCACGGCCGCCGAGGCCGCGCGCCAGTCCCTGGAGGAGGAGATCGCCGAGGCCCGGCTGAGGCACCCGGGTGTGCCCGTGGTCCCCAGGGTCGTGCGCGCCCACCCGGTGGTCGCGCTGCTGGAGGAGGCCACCCCCGCCGACCTGATCGTGGTGGGCTCCCGGGGTCGGGGCGGCGTACGCGGGCTGCTGCTGGGCTCGGTGAGCCACTCCGTCCTCCACGGTGCGAAGGGCCCCGTCGCGATACTGCGCTGACCGCTCCACGTCCTCCTCCCCGGGGCCCAGCCCCGGTTCGCCCGCCCCCACCTGGGAGAACGAGTGGGGGTGACGTGTCGGCCGAGGGGAGAGGTCTAGTGGATCCCGACGGCGGCCGGTGCCCGCGGTGTGACGAAGAGCACCGGCCGCCGGTGTTGGTTGTGGCTGGTGGGGCAACCGCCCCGTGTTCTGGGAAAAGCTGCTCCCACCTGTGTCGGAGCGTGACCTCGGAGGGTGCTGTCCGGCACGCTGGTGCACGACACGAATCCCTTGCTGTGCAGCGGAATCCGAGGTCCCTCGTTCACATATTTAGACCATTGGCCTATACCAATTGGTCACTACCCCGCGTCGTCGTTCATGATGCGAGTGATCTCGACATTCGAAGAGGAGCGGCTGTGACTGACGTGGGTATCGATGTGGGTGTTGCCCCGACCGACCATGAGGAGCTGGTCTCCTGGGTGCGCGAGGTGGCCGAGCTCACGCAGCCGGACGCGGTCGTGTGGTGCGACGGATCCGACGAGGAGTGGACCCGCCTCACCGACCTGCTCGTCGAGCAGGGCACGTTCACCCGGCTCAATCCGGAGAAACGGCCCAACAGCTTCTACTGCACGTCCGACCCCACCGACGTCGCCCGGGTGGAGGACCGCACCTTCATCTGCTCCGAGCGCGAGGAGGACGCGGGCCCCACGAACAACTGGATCGCTCCCGACGAGATGCGCGCCACCTTCGGCGAGGTCTTCAGGGGCGCCATGCGCGGCCGCACCATGTACGTCGTGCCCTTCTGCATGGGTCCCCTCGGCGGTGACATCTCCCAGCTGGGCGTCGAGATCACCGACTCGCCCTACGTCGTGGTGTCCATGCGGATCATGGCCCGGATGGGCTCGGCGGCCCTGCGCCTCATCGAGGAGCGCGGCGAGTTCGTCAAGGCCGTCCACTCCGTCGGCGCCCCCCTGGAGCCCGGCCAGCAGGACGTGCCCTGGCCGTGCAACAGCACCAAGTACATCTCGCACTTCCCCGAGACGCGTGAGATCTGGTCCTACGGGTCCGGTTACGGCGGCAACGCCCTCCTCGGCAAGAAGTGCTACGCGCTGCGCATCGCCTCGGTCATGGCCCGCGACGAGGGCTGGCTGGCCGAGCACATGCTGATCCTCAAGGTCACCTCCCCCGAGGGCGGGTCGCACTACGTCGCCGCCGCGTTCCCGAGCGCCTGCGGCAAGACCAACCTCGCCATGCTCCAGCCGACCATCCCCGGCTGGAAGGTCGAGACGGTCGGTGACGACATCGCCTGGATGCGCTTCGACTCCGAGGGCCAGCTCCGCGCGATCAACCCCGAGGCGGGCTTCTTCGGCGTCGCGCCCGGAACCGGCGTCGAGACCAACGCCAACGCCATCGACACGCTGTGGGGCAACAGCATCTTCACCAACGTCGCCCTCACCGACGACGGCGACGTGTGGTGGGAGGGCCTCACCGAGGAGCCGCCCGCGCACCTGACCGACTGGAAGGGCCGCGACTGGACGCCGGACTCCCCCGAGCCCGCCGCCCACCCGAACTCCCGCTTCACCACCCCGGCCGGGCAGGCGCCGACCATCGCCGCCGAGTGGGAGGACCCGGCGGGCGTGCCGATCTCGGCGATCCTGTTCGGCGGCCGCCGCGCCACCGCGGTCCCGCTGGTCACCGAGTCCCTGAGCTGGCGGCACGGCGTCTACATGGGCGCCAACGTCTCCTCCGAGAAGACCGCCGCCGCCGAGGGCACCGTCGGCGAGCTGCGCCGCGACCCCTTCGCCATGCTGCCCTTCTGCGGCTACAACATGGGTGACTACTTCGCCCACTGGCTGCGGGTGGGCGCGGGCGCCGACCAGGCCAAGCTGCCGACGATCTTCTACGTGAACTGGTTCCGCAAGGACGCCGACGGCCGCTTCGTCTGGCCCGGGTTCGGTGAGAACAGCCGCGTGATCAAGTGGATCGTGGAGCGCCTGGAGGGCCGCGCCGAGGCGGTCGGCACCCCGATCGGCAACGTGCCGACCCCCGACGGGATCGACACCGAGGGCCTGGACCTGTCCGGCGAGGACCTGGAGTTCCTGCTCTCCGTGGACCGCGACATCTGGAAGCAGGAGGCCGCGCTGGTCCCCGAGTTCTTCAAGACCTTCGGCGACCACCTTCCCAGCGAGCTCTGGGACGAGTACCACGCGCTGCTGGACCGGCTCGGTCAGTAACCGACCGGCCAGCGGACGCCTCGCCGACCCCGCCTTCCGCACACGGGGTCGGCACCGGGGGCGCGGGAGCCGTGGCCCCCGCGCCCCCGCCGCCGTGTCCCCCGCGACCCGGCGCGGACCGCGGGGGACCTCTCCGCGTCAGCCCTGCCTGAAGTCGAACCACCCCTCCAGGGAGGCGAACTCCCTGCCGTCCCCGGTGGTCGCGTACCACCAGAGCCAGAGCTCACCGGAGTGGGCCTGCCAGGGGACCTTGACCGTCCAGCTCTGCCGCCAGGGACCGGCCAGGGCGTCGACGTCGCCCGACAGTTCGGCGCCCGCCTCCGCCAGCCGCTCGGTCAGCGGCCTGGTGCTCTCGCCGAGCTTGAGGTCGCCGACCTTGCGTACCTGGCGCACCTGGACCTGGCTCAGGTCCACGGGTTCCCTCAGGACGGCGTCGATGTCGCAGCGGATCACGTTCCCGGGCTCCGGCGCCCCGGGAGTCAGCGTGATGTCGCTGATCTCGAGGACGCTCCTCTTCTTGGTCTTCCTGCCGCTGATGTCCTTGATGTGTTTCGTGGGCATGGTCAGAGTGTAATAACTAAGCTACTTAGAGTCATGTCATGGTTGCGGTCCTGTGCCGCACCGGATCTTCGACCAGTCGGACGTGCCCGCGGTCGTCACCTGGCTGAACCCGCCCTGGGTCCCGTGGGCCGTTGCCCGCCCCGCCCGGGGGACGGAGGACGGGCCGCTCCGGGCCGCGGGCTCACTCCTCGATGCGCTTGATCGTGCGCACCCGGTCGGCCGCGATACGGAAGACCACGCCGATGCCCTCCTTGGTGAAGTCGACGAAGGTTCCGACGGTCACGAAGTGGTCGGCCTCGACGTCGACGGTGTCGCTGAACCCCTCGTTGATCCTGAACGTCGCCATGGTGCGTGCCTTCCCCTGCGGCGCCGTGGTCCACTGGCGGTACCACCAGCGTAGACCCGTGCGGGGCCGGAGGTCAGCCGCCGGGGGCCGCGGCTGGCCCGCCGTCCGCTACCCGGCCTCCGGCCCCCGCCCCCGGCGTTCGGCGAACACCCACCGCCATGTCTCGGCCGACCGGAGCAGGTCGTCGTTGATCTGTTCCAGGAACCCGCCCACCTCCGCCATGCGGGTGCCGCCGGATCGGTTCCGGCATGTGCGCGCTGACCGCCCCCGGCCTGTGCGACCAGGACGCCGGGGACGGCCTGGTGGTGGTGCACGGCGACCCCGACGCGGAGGGGAACGCCGAGGCGCTCGACCGCGCGCTGGGCGCCTGTCCGTCGGGGGCGGTCACCCCCGGTCCCTGACCGGCCCGGGCACATTTCGGGGCGTTCTCCCTTTCGCCCCGGGTGACGGCGCCGCCCGTGCTACGCATGGACGGTCACCCGTCGCCTTCCTCCGGGATAACTCATGACGTCGCTCCTGTTGGTCCTCGCAGTCCTGGTCGCCATGGTCGGCGGCGCCGTGCTCGCCACCCGCAGGTTCGGTGTCAGCGACGAGTTCTCCGGTGGCGCCGTCGGCGTCGTCGTCGCCCCCTGCGCGCTGGCCCTGTACCTGGTGGCCGCGGCGATGGGCGTCGTCATCGGGTGGGAGGACTTCACGGGGGCCCAGGACGGCACGGTCTCCGAGGCGGGTGCGGCCCAGTCGCTGTACTGGAGCACCACCGCCTTCCCGGAGGAGGAGGGCGAGGTGGTGCGCTCGCACCTGCGCGACTACCTGACCACGGTGGTGGAGGACGACTGGCCGCTGATGGCGCGGTCCGGCGAGGTCAGCCCCGAGGGCGACGACTCTCTCGCCGACCTGGCGGCCTCGGTCCGGGCCCTGTCGGTCTCCGACACGGGCGACGGCCTGGACCGGCTGACCGCCCGCCAGGAGCTGACCAATCTGAGCGACGCGCGCGTCGCGCGGGCGGGCGCGGCGGGCGACACGGTCCCGACCGTCCTGTTGATCCTGGCCGTCGTGTCCGCCGTGGCCGTCGCCGTGCTGCCGTTCGCCATGATCAGGCGGGGTGCGACGGTGGCCTACTTCTGGGCGGCGGTCAACCTGGTGTTCGTCTTCGGCACCATCGTGCTGCTGTTCTACCTGGGCACGCCCTACGACGGGATCCTCGCCAGCGACGCCGGGGGGATCGAGGACGCGCTGGCGGCCTTCGACCGCACCGACCGCGCCCTCGACGCCCGCTGACCCCGGTCCGTCAGACCGTCCGTCGAGCGGCGGCGCGGCCCGCACCGCCCGCGGCCAGGGCGGCGACGACCACGGCGACGGCCATGGTGCGCATGGGGGTGAACGCCCCCGCGGTCTCCTGGCCGCCGGGGGCGGGGAGGCCCGCCAGGATCTCCCCGTCCACCGGCTCGGGTGCGTCGGGTGCGGGTACCGGCGACGCGGAGGGGTCCTCGGCGACGGGATCCTCCGCCGGGGCCGACGCCCCGGGCTCCGCGGGGGCGGGCGCCGGGGCGGCGGTCGCGGGCTCGGTCACCTCGCGCCCGGCCTCGGCCGGCGGCTCGGGGACACCGGGGTCGGCCGAGCGCTCCGGCTCGACCGGCGGTACCGGATCGGGGGGAAGGGTCGGTTCGGGTTCCGGCCGCTCCGGTCCGGCGGGCTCGCACGGCGGGGCCGCGCCCGGCCGTACCGCCACGCGCATCCCGTTGGCGCACACCAGGACGTAGGACCCGGCACGCACCTGGATCCGCGCGTCCGGCGTCGCCACGGTTCCGCCCGGGATGTCGGTCTCCTGGGCCGCGGCCGCCGCGGAGCAGGCGAGTACGAGCCCGCTGGCCGCGATCAGGGCGGGCAGGGTATGTCGGGAGGGGGGCACGTCACTCCTTGTGGTGCAATGGGGCCGTGGTGTGATCGTACGACGTCAGGCTAGGCCGCGCCCCCGAAACCGCGGCTTCAGGGCGCGTGGAGGCGCAGGACCGCGTGTTCGGCCCAGTCCGGCGGCCGGGTGCACCGGGAGACGACCGCCATCGTCGTGAAGGCCAGCGGGATCGTCCAGGCCGCGGGCTGCGCCAGCAGGACCGTCGGCCACCCCTCCGGTGTGTCCGCGAGGATCGACCACCCGACCGCGCCCGTCGCCGTCACCGCGCCGACGACCAGCCCGGCCGCCGCCCCCGGCAGCGTCAGCCGCCGCCACCAGATGCCCAGGACGAGAAGCGGGCAGAAGGTCGACGCGGCCACCGTGAACGCCCACACCACGAGCACGTTGATGTCGATGCCCTGGACCGGGAGCGCCATCAGCACCGCCACGCACGCCCCCACCGCGACCGCCAGCCGCAGCCGGGGCACGCTCCCCTGGAACAGGTCGTGCGACAACCCGCCCGCCAGCGCCAGCAGCAGCCCGGACGACGTCGACAGGAACGCGCCGAACGCCCCGGCCGCCACCAACGCGGTCAGCAGGGTCCCGGCCGTCCCCGGAGCCGCCTCTGCGGGCAGCACCACCGCCACCGTGTCGGTGCCGCGCAGCAGCACCAGTTGGGGGGTCAGCACCCGGCCCAACAGCCCGTACACCGTCGGGAACAGGTAGAACAGCCCGAGCAGCGCGATCACGCCCACACCCACCCGACGGGCCACGTGCGCGGTCGGGCTGGTGTGGAAACGCATGATGACGTGCGGCAGGCCCATGCACCCGAGTGTGATCGCCAGCAGCGTCGACCACGTCTCGAACAGCGGGAAACCGCCCGTGCCCAGCAGCGGCCTGCTCCACTGGGCGCCGCCCAGCTCCGGTAGGCCCGCCGGGTGCGGGACCCCCGCGCCGGCCGGGAACACGTACTCGGTCCCCGCCGTCACCGTGTGCCCGCCCGCCGTCAGCTCCACCGCGGCGCCGGAGGGGTCGGTCACCGTCACCGGCTCCTCCAGATGGAAGCGCGTGCCCACGGTGAACTCCACGGGCGTCGTCTCGGGGAAGTGCGTCCCCCACTCCGGGTGCAGCGCCTCGGACCGGGTGTTTGCCCCCGCGACCACCACGAGGTACACGGCGGGAACCGCGATGAAGGCCAGCTTGACCGCGTAGTGGAAGGCCTGCACGTAGGTCGCCGACCGCATGCCCCCCGCGGCGATCGACCCGCTCACCACGACCCCGGCGAGGACCACGCCCACCCAGTACGGTGTCCCGCTGACCAGGGTCAGTACCACCCCGGCCCCCTTGAACTGGGGCACCAGGTACAGGAGCATGATCACCAGCACCACGAGGCCGCAGAGTTTGCGCAACCGCGGCGCGCCCAGCCGGTACTCCGCGAAGTCGGGGACGGTGTAGGCCCCGGACCGGCGCATCGGTCCCGCCACCAGCGCCACCACCGCGACGTAGCCCGCGGTGAACCCGACCGCGTACCACATCGCGCCGACCCCGTTCTTGAGCACCAGGCCCGCCAGTCCGAGCATCGATGCCGCCGACAGGTACTCCCCGGCGATCGCCATCGCGTTCCAGTGGGGGGTGACGCGGCGCGAGGCCACCAGGAAGTCCGAGGCCGACCGTGCCGCCCGCACACCGTAGACACCGATCACCAGGCTGGTGACCAGGACCAGACCGATGGCCAGGACGGAGGTCACCGTCCGTCCCCGCCCGTGCCGTCGCTCCCGGGCGCGGGCGCCCCCGCCTCCCGTTCCTCGGCGCGTTCGGCCGAGCGCACGTGCCACAGCGCCAGCCCGAACAGCAGCGGGTACACCGCCACCGCCAACAGCAGCCACGACACCGGCAGCTCCGCCCACCGGATCCTGCCCAGGACCGGGAACAGGGCGAACGCCCCGCTCATCCCGAAGAGCACCACCGACAGCAGCGCGACCGTGCGTACCGCGATCCGCCGCTGGGAGCGGAACAGGCGTCGCGCCCGCTCCGTGTCCACCGGCTCCGGGATCGGCAGCAGGTGCTGCACCGGTCGGTTGCCCCTGGCCAGCGCCACCCGGGTCTGGGGGCTCGTCAGCTTCTCACGGCGCGCGCTCATGGCGCCGGCCGGTGCGGGGGGCCGTCATCGTCCCTGGCGGCGCTCCGCCCGGTCGGCGCGCCGCGTCCGTTCGCGGCCCGTCCCAACTGGTCCCGCCGCGCCGCCTCCAGCAGTTGTTCGCGCAGGTGGCGACCGTGCCTGCGGCTGACCGGAACGTCACCGGCCGGTGTTCCCGCCACCAGACCCGACGAGGAGGTCACCCGCAGGTCGCGCACCCACGGGATGGCGATGAGGTAGCCGCGGTGCACGCGGACGAACCCCGCCGCCGCCCACACCTCCTCCAGGTAGGACAGCGACAGCCGGATCAGGTGTGTGCCGTCGGCGGTGTGCAGGCGCACGTAGTCGCCCTGGGCCTCGACGAACTGCACGTCGTCGCGCTTGACGAACACCGTTCGCCGCCCGGAGTCGATCTGCACCACGTGCAGGTCCTCCGCGGGCGGGGCCGCGTCGGCGGGCCGCCGCAGCTGGGCGATCCGGCCGACCGCCTCCGCCAGCCGCTCGGGGCGGATCGGCTTGAGCAGGTAGTCGACGGCACCGATCCCGAACGCCTCCACGGCGTGCGCCTCCGAGGCCGTCACGAACACGATCGACGGCGGCTCCGACAGCACACTCAGCACCCGGGCCACGTCCATGCCGTCCAGCCCGGGCATGAGGATGTCGAGGAAGGCCGCGTCGATCGTGGTCGTGCCCAGGAGCCGCACCGCCGTCGCGCCGTTCTCGGCGACCAGGACCTCCGCGACCTCGGGCATGTCCCCGAGCAGGGCGGCCATCTCCTGCCGGGTCGACGCCTCGTCCTCGACGACCAGGACCCTGAGCCGTGCCCTCACGGTGCCACCACACCCCGGGTGAACCTCGGTACGCGCACGGTCACCTTCGTCCCCTCTCCCAGCGCGGTCTCGATGACCAGACCGTACTCGGGTCCGTAGACGGCGCGCAGCCGCTGGTCCACGTTGGCCAGCCCCACCCCCCGCGACTCGGGGCCGGTTCCCGCCAGCAGCGACCGGGCCAGGTCCGGGTGCATGCCGATCCCGTCGTCCTCGATCTCGATCACGCACAGCGGCCCCTCGCCGTAGCCGGACACGCTGATGTGCCCGCGCCCCTCCTTGCGCTCCAGGCCGTGCCGGATGGCGTTCTCCACGATCGGCTGCACCACCAGGAACGGGACCGCCACCGGCAGCACCTCCGGCGCCATGCGCACGGTGATGTCGAGACGGTCGTGGAACCGGGCCCGCTGGAGTTCGAGGTAGGTCTGGGTGGCCTCCAGCTCGTCGGCGACCGTCGCGTAGTCGCCCTTGTCGGAGAAGCCGTAGCGCAGGTAGTCGGCGAAGTCCGACAACAGGTGGCGGGCGCGGTCGGGGTCGGTGCGCACGAGCGCCGCGATCACGGCGAGCGCGTTGTGCACGAAGTGCGGGGAGATCTGCGCCCGGAGCGACCGCAGGTCGGCGGCGGCGATGCGGGCCCGGGCCCGGCGCAGCGCCGCGTGGTCGAGGTGCTCGGCCACCAGCGCGGCGGCGGCCTCGACGTCGGCCTCCACCGCCTCGCCCGCGACCACCAGAGCCCCGGACAGCTCCTCGGCCACCATGAGCGGGACCGCGTACACCGGGGTGCCGTCCGGAAGGCGGCCGCGCGTGCCGCCCCCGTACTCGAAGACCTGGGCGAGCAGGCCCGCCACGTCGGACGAACCGACGCGCCGGCCGTGGGCGGCGACCGGGCCGTCGAGGTCGGCCAGGACCACGCCGTCCACCGTGAGCAGCCGACGCAGGCGCCGGGCGGCGGCGGGCGCGCCCCGACCGTGCAGACCGTCCTGGAGATCGAGCCCCAGGGCGTGGATCTGGCGCATCAACTCGGCACTCGACGGGCGCTCCGAGGACGCCGGGCGCCGTCGGGAGGGGGACAACCGCGACAGCCACCTGTATGACACAGAACGACCCTATCCCAGCGTGATGTGTCGATGGTCACGTTTGGGTGGTCTCCTTCGTCGGGAACCCGCACAGGGGTCGGGCCCGCCCCCGGACGGTCGGGGCGGGCCCGTGTTCGTTGTGGTCCGCGGTTGCCTAGTGGTCCGCCGCCTTCTCCGCGCCCGCACCGGTCAGCGCGCGGACCTGGAGCCTGGCGAACTTGTCGAAGTCGCGCTCCTTCGACATGAGGGTTCCGACGACCGCGCAGAGCAGGCCCAGCGGCACCGACACCAGCGCCGGGTTCGGGATCGGGAACCAGGCGAAGTCGGCGCCCGGGATGAGCGCGTTCTCCGACCCCGACACCACCGGGGAGAAGAAGACCAGGCCGACCGCGCTGATCAGGCCGCCGTAGATCCCCGCCAGGGCGCCCGCCGTGTTGAACCGCTTCCAGAACAGGCTGAGCAGCAGCGTCGGCAGGTTGGCCGAGGCGGCGACGGCGAAGGCCAGTGCGACCAGGAAGGCCACGTTCAGACCCTGGGCGAACACGGCCAGCACGACCGCGACGACGCCGATGGCCATGGCGGCGATCCGGGCGACCCGGACCTCCTCCAGGCCGCTCGCCTTACCGCCCCGCAGCACGGAGTTGTAGAAGTCGTGCGCGAGCGAGGACGACGAGGCGATGACCAGCCCGGCCACCGTGGACAGGATCGCGGCGAAGGCGGCCGACGCGATGAGCGCCAGCAGGACCGATCCCGCGAGCGGGCCGCCGACCGTCTCGCCCACGGTCTGGGCCAGCTGCGGGGCGGCGGTGTTGCCCGCCGGGTTCTGCGCGGTGATGGCCTCGTGCCCGACGAGCGCCGCCGCGCCGAAGCCCAGCACCAGCGTCATGAGGTAGAAGGTGCCGATGAGGCCGATACCCCAGTTGACCGACTTACGGGCGCTCTGGGAGTCCGGAACCGTGTAGAAGCGGATGAGGATGTGCGGCAGGCCCGCGGTGCCCAGCACCAGGGCCATGCCCAGGCTGATCAGGTCCAGCTTGTTCCACATCGTCTGGACGGCGTCACCGGACACCTCGACCCCGTAGCGCAGGCCCGGCTCCAGGAAGGCGGCGCCGTGGTCGCTGGCCTCGGCGGCGTCGCTCATCAGGGCGCCCAGGTCGAACCCGTACACCGACAGGGTGAGCAGGGTCAGCAGCGCGGCACCCGACATGAGGATGATCGCCTTGACGATCTGGACCCAGGTGGTGCCCTTCATCCCGCCGAGGGTGACGTAGGTGGTCATGAGCAGGCCGACGACCACGATGCCGACGACCTTGGCGACCTCGGCGCTCATTCCCAGGAAGGTCTCGCCGGGCTGGATGCCCAGCAGTAGGGCGATGAGCGCGCCCGCGCCGACCATCTGGGCGAGGAGGTAGAAGATGGACACGACGACGGTGGAGACCGCCGCGGCCGTCCGGACCGGGCGCTGGCGCATGCGGTAGGACAGTACGTCGCCCATGGTGTACCGGCCGGAGTTGCGCAGCAGCTCGGCGACGAGCAGGAGTGCGACCAGCCACGCCACGAGGAAGCCGATCGAGTAGAGGAAGCCGTCGTAGCCGAACAGGGCGATGAGCCCGGCGATGCCGAGAAAGGAGGCGGCGGACATGTAGTCGCTGCCGATCGCCAGACCGTTCTGGAGCGGCGTGAAGGAGCGTCCGCCGGAGTGGAAGTCGGTGGCGGTGCGCGTGGAGCGGCTCGCCCACACGGTGATACCGAGCGTGGCCGCGACCATGAGGCCGAAGAGGACGAGGGTGACCACGCGGCTGCCCTCGCTCGCCGCTTCCTGTGCGAGGATCATCGGCCGCCCTCCTCGGTGACGGCGGGCAGTTCCCCGCGCAGTTCGGTCGCCAGGCCGTCGAGCCGCCGACGCGCGTAGAGCGTGTACGACACGGCGATGCCGAAGGTGGTGGCGAACTGGAGCACGCCGAACACGAGGGCGACGTTGACGGTGCCGAAGAGCACGGTCCCCATCAGGTCGCGGGCGAAGGCGGACATCAGCACGTAGAGCAGGTACCAGGCCAGGAACGCCAGGCTCATGGGGAAGACGAAGACGTAGAGCCGACGCTTGAGCTCGGCGAACCGCGGGTCATGGTGCATCTCGACGAAGGCCGCGTCCCGGGCCGCGCCCTTTCCGCCCGGCGGGGGCGGACTCCCGGTCTGCTTGTCTGGTGCCATGGTGGACTCCTCTGGGGGATGTGCGGGGCCTGGGCGTGGTCCGCGGACACGTGCCCTGCCGGTCACACCCGTGTTTCGTCGGTGTGACCTGCGTTACTCGGAACTGTAAGGAGGGACACGTCCGCGGGGGAGGAGGCGCGCGTTCACGAGCGCCGAACGCTGGCGCCGCGCGTCGAGTGGTCGCCCGGCGCGCGGTGAGCGGTCGTCTGGCGCGGTGAACGGCGGGCGGACGGTCCCGGGGCGCCGCGGCCCCGGGACCCCGGTCCGCGGACGGGGACCCCGCCCCCTTCCTCTCCGCCCTCCCCGCCCACGCCCCGGCCCGCCGTTCCGGCGGTGGTGATCCGCCTCTCCGCCCGGGGCGGAAGCCCCGGGCGGAGGGCGGCGTTGTACCGTACGACCGGGCTGTGGCCCTCCGCCGACGGGCGTCTCGCGTGCCCGTCGCCGCGGACCGGCCCCCGGTACCCCGGACGAGGTGCGCCGTACCCGGAACGACAAGACGGCGCGGACATGTTCGCCGCGTCGTGGAGGTATCTCGGGTCATGGCCTGGATCGTTCTGTTGGTTTCCGGCCTGCTGGAGGCGGCGTGGGCCGCCGCGCTCACCGCGTCCCAGGGGTTCACGCGCCTGTGGCCCTCGGTCGTCTTCGGGGTGACGCTCGCCCTGAGCATGGGCGGGTTGGCGTTCGCACTGCGCACCATCCCGCTCGGGACCGGCTACGCGGTCTGGGTCGCCGTCGGGGTCGTCGGGACGGCCCTGGTCGGTGCGGCCCTGTTCGGTGAGGGCATGGGCGTGGCCAAGGTGCTGTGCCTGGTGCTCATCGTCGCCGGAGTCGTCGGGCTGAAGCTCCTGCACTGACGTGTCCCGCGGGTCCGCGAGGGCGCGCGTCGCCGGTCAGTCGACCCAGGTGCGGACGGTGTCCGCGCCCCCGCCCTCGGGTCCGGCGTAGTACTCGCTCTCCGTGTGGACCACGGAACCGTCCTCGCCGACCGTGGTCCGGACCACGGTCAGGCGGGCCTCGAACCGGGTGAGGTGGACCGTGCGGTGCTCGTAGCCGACCTCGGTGCCCGCGGCCGCCGCGGTCGCGGATCCCGCCGCGACCGCGCCCGCGGCGACGGTCAGGATGATCAGGCCCCGGAGCGGAGCACGGAGCAGGGCGGGGAGGCGTCCGCCCGCGTCGGTTGTCCGAGGGGGTCGGTGGGTGCGGTGGTCGGTCAACGGTCGTCCTTCCGTCGCTGGTGGCACGTGAAGGGGAGGCCCCGCCCGGCGGGGCCTCCCCGGCCACAGGTGTGCCGACGCGTCGGCACACGGTCGGTCTCATGGGGAGCGGCCCGTGGCCCGTGGGCCGGGGCCGCTCCCCCGAGCCTGTCCCATGCGCGCTGGAACCAGCGCGGAGGACACGCCCTTTGATAACACTCTGTGATTATGGCATCACCCGAGTGTCTCTAGCGGTGGTGACCGTAGTTGTGGCAGTGGTTGTGGTACCCGTACCAGTGCCAGTGGCCGTGGCAGTGGTAGCCGTAGTTGCCGTATCCGTAGTGGCGGAAGTTGGCGTGGCCGTGCCGGAACTTGTTCCGGTCGTGCCGGTCGCCGTGTCGGTCGCCGTGTCGGTCGCCGTGCCGGTCACCGCCGCGGTAGTCGCCACCGCCCCTGGATCCGTCGTCCCCCTGGCGGAACGACATGCCGCCCTGCTGGCTGGCGGTCTGGCCGCTGGAGCCGTCGCTCTGGGCCATCGCGACCGACGGCACGCCGAACACCAGGGCCGGGACCGCGAACCCGGAGACCAGGGCACTCACGATCTTCCCCTTGCCCATGGAAACCCCCCTTCGGTACGCCTTGGCGGCGTGCGGCGTTGTCATCCCCGGCAGCGTGACCATCCGGTCGACGGGCGCCCCTTGCACCCATGACCCCCGCCGAGGTCCTGGGACGCGGCCCGGGTGCTGCCGTCAGTCGACACCCACACGAAAGCACAATCCGTGACGCGATGTGAGCGAACTGTGGTGATCATGACTCTTTTGTTGGGATTTCAACACCTTGCTTGTCTCATGCCCAGAATGGCGCCCGTCTGACAAGAAGTGTCATGCACGTGACACTCGGCTTGGCGTTTCACCTGGCGAGACGGCGGATCGGTCTAGGTTGCGAAGTGGTCGGCCGTCCGGCGCCGGTGATCGGCGGCGGAGTGGGGCCGGTCGTGAGCAATTCTCATCACTTGGAGAGTCGGTATGACGTTCAAGCAGGGTGACCGCGTGCAGTTCCGCAGCAGCCGCCACGACGACCAGATCCGCACCGGCAAGGTGCACTCGGTCCAGGGCAAGGGCAAGGGCGCGCAGTTCACGATCACCGACGACGAGGACCAGCAGTCGGTCCACGTCCACGCGAACCAGATCGAGGGCAAGCTGTAGCGGCACCCGCGTTCGTGTGGAGGGGCGTCCGGCCGGAGGTCGGACGCCCCTTCGTCGTTTCTCGGTAAAGGAAGCTTTTCGTTATTTCGGCGGTGGGGATCGCGGAGTCCTCCCCGCTCCGCGGAGGGCCCCGTGCTCTAATCGCGATGGGGGACCGGTGGGTGCTCCGGCGACGGAACCGCGGCCCTGGGGCCGTCCGTACGCCCCCAGGGGTTCCCGACGACGGCGACGGCCACGGCCGTCGCGGACGTCCCCCGACAGATCGGTGACAGTACTCTCCGTGGATTCCGGTGACCGAGGCCAGGGAGACGTCTCCCGGCCCGCGCCGTTCCCGCGGCGAACGTCCGTCCATCTTCTGCGCGTGGCTGTCCGGCCACACGAATCCACCGTCCGCCTCGTCCGCATCCCCGTGGATGCCGGCGAGCACGAGTTCGGGTGAGGAGCCGTTGAGGAACATGCAGGCGACAGGTGTGGGACGTACCGACGAGATCCGGGTCGTGGCCCCCAGGGTGAGCGGCGAGACGGTGGACCCCGAGCGGTTCCACCTCGCTGAGTGGGTCGTGTCGTGTCTGGAGAGCAGGGGAGCGGCCCGCCCCGGGCGGGCGGCGGTGGCGGCGTTGGCCGGCAGGCTCAGGCCCCGCCTGCTCAGCCGGGGGGAGCTCGCCTTCCGGGAGGGGGACCGCGACGCGGGGGTGTGGATCGTCCGGTCCGGTCGTCTCGAACTCGCGGTCAAGGGGCGGTCCCGTCCCCTGATCGTGCAGATCCTGCGCCCCGGCGGGATCGACGGAGACATCCAGAAGCTGCTGGGCATGCCGTTCCCGTACCGTGCGCGCGCGCTGGAGGAGTCGGAGTGCCTGACCATGGCGCCGCCCGACTTCGAGGAGCTGCTGGCCGAGTACCCGGAGATGTCCCGGCTGTGGATGGCGACCATGGCCGAGCGGCTGTCGGAGTCGCACGACCGGATCGTCGGGATGCTCGGCCGCACGCTCACCCAGCAGAGCGCCCGGCTGCTCCTGGACGAGGCCAGCGGCGGTGTGGTCGACGTACCCCAACAGAAGCTGTCGGAGATGTTGGGGGTCTGCCGTCCCTCCCTGAACAAGGTGCTCAAGGATCTGGAGGGGCAGGGGCTGATCAAACTGCGCTACGGCGCGGTGGACATCCTCGATCCCTACGGACTCGCGCAGCGGGCGGACTGACCCGGGCGGCTCCTGCCGTCCCCGGGGCCTCCGGCGGCCGCATCCGGCCGCCGGAGGCCCCCACGGGTTCCGGGCAGGAGGAAGGGGTGGGGACCGGTGCGGTCCCCACCCCGTGACTCCGGCGTCCCGGAGGTGTTACGCGGTGGCCTCCGAGGCGGCCTCCTCGGCCCGCTCCGAGCGGCGCCGGGTGATGTACATGATCACACCACCGGTCAGGGCGATCGCACCGCCGACCAGGGCGAGGTCCTCGGACGGACCGGTGACGGCGAGCTCTTCGGGAGCCTCCCCCGTCACCACGCCGCCGCCACCACCGCCGCCGCCCTCGGGGCGGGGGCAGGGGCCGATGAAGGATCCGCCGGGGCCGGCTCCGTCACAGACCTCGTGGAACTCGCTGTCCTCGGTCTCGGCGTGCACCCCGCTGCCGTTGTCGTCGTGGTGCGGACGACCGCTGAACGGACCGCCGTCACGCCCCTCCTCCTGCTCGGCCGCCTCGGTGTCGGCGGGCTGCTCCGCCTGCTCCTGGGCTGCCGGGTCGGCTTCGTCGACGGTGTCGGCCGTGGCGACGCCGGCGACGGACAGCGAACCGCCGATGAGCGCGGCCATCGCGACCCCGGGCCAGAATCTCTTGTCCAGCACAGCGCGTCGAACGAGTTCAGACATTTGCACTCCTATGGATCGGATGCAGGTAGTCGCAGCTTTTCGTAGATTCATGGGTCATTAGGGGACCGGCACGCCGAGTCGCGGGCGTAACTGTGTCGCTTTTCTGACACTTCTTTGGGTTCCGGCCCCTTCGGAAACGAGGTAAATCGCATCCGCTGCGGGATTTCTGACGTTCCATTGGCGTGCGTATGGATTCGGGCGGCGATCGTCGGCAGTTTTCTAGTTGCGGGCAAAATGACAGAAATACTGTCGCTTCGGTAACAGATGAACCTGATTATGGGGAATTTATGTGGTTGTGTGGTGCCCGTTGCCGCCGGAGCGCCCCACAAGGGCGTGATCGGCGGGACTCGCTGGTGGTCCGGGCGGGCTCGGGGCCCGTCCGTCACACAGGAAGGAACTTCCATGAAGGCGAAGACGATCGCACGTGTTCTGGTGGCCGGCGTCGCGGCCCCGATGCTGGCATTCGGTCTGCCGTCGGCCGCCCTGGCCGGCAGCTTCTGGCACGGGGACTCCCAGTTCGCCGGACCGAACGGATCCATGTCCCAGAGCATCACGGCCGCGGCCGGCAACGGCTACTACGGCGGAGGCTTCGGTGGCCGTGGCGGGGGTTTCGCGCTCTACAAGGCGAGCGCCTCCTTCGCCGGCCCGAACGGCGCCGGTTCGCAGAACCTCTTCAGTTTCGCCAACTAGCAGGAAGCAAGGCGGGCACCCCCTCACGGGATCGCCCACCTGACCTCGAGGAGGTCTCGTCCCCGTGGCGGGACCTCCGCCCTTGCGTGTGCGGCCGGGGAACCCCGGCGGCCGCGTACACGCGGCGCGTCGGGCCAGGGGCCTGTGAACGCGCCACGGCGTGGACGGAGGACGGAAATGAACCCGAGGGTGACGTCGGCGGGGGCAGACCGCCGACTGAACGGGACCGAGGCAGCGGACCCGCGGGTCCAGCAGGCGGCGTGGGTGGCGCGCTGCGTCGGCCGGGGATCGGCCGCACCGCTGACCCCCCGGGACCTGAACGCGCTCGCCACGTTCCTGCACCGGCAGTCGCTCTCCCGGGGCGCGGTCGCCTTCCGTGAGGGCGATCCCCCCGCCCGGGTGTGGATCGTCCGGTCCGGGCACGTGGAGCTGTCGGTGGGCTCGGGCGAGGACCGCACGGTGGTCGAGATCAGGCACGCCGGCGACGTGGACGGCGACATCCAGTTCCTCCTGGACAAACCCCTGCCGTACACGGCGCGCGCGACCGACGACGTCGAGCTCCTGTACATGCGCACCGAGGACTTCGAGCACCTCATGTCCGAGCACCGCGCCCTCGCCCGGCGCTGGCTGGCCAGCATCGCCGGTCGTCTGGACGCCAGCCAGGGGCGGATCATGGAGCTCCTGGGCAAGTCCCTGACCGAGCAGACCGCCAGGCTGCTGCTCGACGAGGCGTCCAGCTCGGTGGTCCCCCTGCCCCAGCGCACGCTCGCCGCGATGCTCGGCGTCCGCCGACCGTCACTCAACCGGGTGTTGAAGCGCCTGGAACGGGAGCAGCTGATCGAGATGCGGTACGCGGCGATCGAGATCCTCGACCCCGACGGGCTGTCCAGGAAGGCCCACGGCGGCCACATGGGCTGACAGTGCCGGGAAGACGGCGGTGCTGTGCCGTGACCGCGCGTTCCCCCCCGCCGGGTGACAGCCCCGCCGGACCCGGTGGCGCGGCGTCGTCCGACATCCTCGGCTTCGCCCGCCGGGCGGTCGGCACGCGCCGGGGGAACGCGCGGGCCCGCTCCCGTTCGGGGGCGGGTCCGCTCCCGTGCGGAGGAGAATCCGGGCCGATTGGGTCACCGAGGCGACAATATGACCGCACGGTGACCATGTGAGTGGTTGATTGGTGGATGGTTGCGATTGCGACTTCAGCGGTACACGAACGCGCGGGGATCAGGCGCGTACGAGAGCGTCAGCCGCTCCCGCAGACATCACCGGCCGTGCGCCTCGGCCGGGCCCCGCGGTTCACCTCAGAGCAATGGCAGGCCGCCGCGTAGCGATCCGTCGGGACGCGGTGGTGGGGCACCAGGCCCCGGTTGCAGAGGAGTAGACCATGTCCAGGCGCACTGTTCGCCGTGTGGTGGCCGCGGCTCTCGCGGCGCCCATGCTCGCGCTGGCCGTCCCGGCGGCCGCGTCCGCCTACAGCTACGACTACGGGTGGTACGGCGGTGGTCCGTACTACGGCTGGTACGACGGTGGCTGGTACGGCAACTACGGCTGGTACGGCGGTTCGTTCTACGGGACCAGCGGCAGCTTCGCCGGGCCTGGCGGCGCGGCCTCGTACAACGTGTTCAGCTTCGCCTACTAGGCGCCCACCAGGTGCAGGAGGGACGACGCGGTGCCGGCTCCCCGGTCACCGCGGCGCGGACCCGCTCCCGTTCGGGGGCGGGTCCGCTCCTGTGCGGAGGAGAATCCGGGCCGATTGGGTCACCGAGGCGACAATATGACTCCACGGTGACCGGGCAAGTGGTTGATTGGTTAACAGTTGCGATCGCGACTTCATGCGGTACACGAACGCGCGGGGATCAGGCGCGTACGAGAGCGTCAGCCGCTCCCGCAGACATCACCGGCCGTGCGCCTCGGCCGGGCCCCGCGGTTCACCTCAGAGCAATGGCAGGCCGCCGCGTAGCGATCCGTCGGGACGCGGTGGTGGGGCACCAGGCCCCGGTTGCAAAGGAGCAGACCATGCCCAGGCGCACTGTTCGCCGTGTGGCGGCCGCGGTTCTCGCGGCGCCCATGCTCGTGCTGGCCGTCCCGGCCGTAGCGTCCGCCAACCACACCGACGGCTTTGGCAGCGGAGCCTTCTGGTCCTACAACGAGTCCATGGCGGGCTTCGGGGGCGCGAGCAACCTGAACATCGTGAGCCAGGCCGGCTTCGGCGGCCACGGCGGCCACTTCGGCGGTTACGACGGCTACTACGGCGGCGCGCTCTTCTCGCAGAGCGGCAACTTCGCCGGACCCAGCGGCGCGGCGTCGTTCGACGTGTTCAGCTTCGCCCGCTAGCCGGTCACCACGTGAAGGAGGGGCGACGCGGCGCCGGTTCGCCGGTCGCCGCGGAACGGGCCCGCTCCCCCAAGGGGGGCGGGCCCGCCCGTGCCGAGCCGTCTGACCGCCCGGCGGTCAGGTGAACATCGGTTGCAGGAACTCCAGGAAGAGGACGTAGCCGCTGATCACCACCAGCCCGGTCACACCGGTCCAGGCCCACGCGAACATCAGCCGAGACGGCAGGTAGGGACGGTCCTCGGCGGTGAAGTTGTCCTTGACCGCCTTGATGTTCAGCCAGTACAGCACCGGTGCGAACAGCAGGGCGAGGAAGGACGCGAACTGGACGACCAGGATCGGGCGGGGCAGGCCGAGGATGATCGCCGTCCCCGCGACCACCCACAGGAGCTGGAACCCGCGGTAGACGAACAGCCGCGTCCGCTCGGTGTCCCAGGCGCGGCGGAGCCGGACGCACACCTCCTCGAAGACCCGGGCCTGGCCGTCGAAGTAGGTGAAGACCGTCGACCACAGCGCGGCCACGCCGCCCGCGATGATCACCGGGAAGATCCACGCGCCGAACGTGTCGGTGTAGATGCTGGCGATCGTCGAACCCATCTCCCGCGACTCCGGCACCAGGCCGATCGGGTTGAGCACGACCGCGCCGACGATGAGGAACGCCATCCCCGTGAGCATCGAGATCACGTAGGAGATGTTCATGTCGCGCTTGAACAGCTTCAGGTGGTTGCGCAGGTAGTTCGGGTCCACGTCGACCGTGTACCCCTGGCGCTGGAGCTCGCGGACGCGGACCATGCCGCTCTTCTTGTCCACCGCCCAGTTGGACTGCATCGGCGCGACCTCGACGGTGGTGGGGAAGTACCCCCACATCGCGCCGAAGAGGAGGAGCGCCCCGGCCGGCGGGAGCGTGGGCGCCAACCGGGTCAGGTACTCCCCGGGCGCCGGGCTCTGGAGGACGAAGGCGAGCAGCACGCACACCGCGAACACGATGATGGCGATCTTGACCGCGAGTTCCAGCGCCTTGTACCTGCCCGCCCAGAGGACGGCGACGCTGGAGAGCAGGACCAGGATCGCCCACGCCTCCAGCGGCAGGAACGGGAAGGCCGCCCACAGCATGGCCGCGCAGCCCAGTGCGCGTCCGGCGATGCCGAAGGTGTTGGCCAGTGACTGGAATCCCAGGTACCACAGCGGCCAGTTCCCGCGTCCGCGGCCGGCCCGCTCGTAGGCCTCCATGATGCTCTCGCCGCGGACGAGGGTGTAGCGGTGCGCGAACTCGAACGCGCAGTACTTGAGCAGGTAGGCGAAGGGGATCACCCACAGCAGCACGTAGCCGTACTGCGCGCCCGCGGTGGGTCCGTGCATGATGTGGCTGGCACCGATGCCCGTCATCGCGGCGGCGATCCCCGGGCCCATGGCGCGCCAGGTGTCGCGCACACCCGTGCCGGGCGCCGCCAGGCGGATCGTCCGGCCGGAGGCCGCGGCCGGCTGGGAACCGGGGGCCGCCTCGGGGGCGGGGGGTTCACCGTCCGCGGGCCTGGGGGCGCCCGCGGCGGGCTCGGATTCGGAGGAGCGCTGGGCGGGGATGAAGGGGCGCTCGTAGGTGGTGTCGGTTCGGGCTTCGTCGCCTGTGGGGTCGGAGGGACCGGGTGACGGGGCCAAGGAGGACTCCCTTGTCTGTCGTTACATGTGTGATTCACTGCCCCCGACAGCCCCCAGGGACACGGGGCTCCTTCCTCGGACGCCGGGGCGGCTCCCGGCGGTGACGTACGGTGATCGACGCGCCCGGTGCGCGCGCGGCGGCATCGTGCACGCACCGGGACGGCCGCCGGGCCCGGCGGGCGGGCCCGGCGCGGATCAGAGCAGCCCGGCGGCCCGGGCCCACTGGTACTTGGCGCCCAGCACCTTCACCGGCATCTCGGTCGTGTAGGGGTAGGCGACGATCCCGTGCCCGAAGAGCCGCTCGCTGGCGGCCTCCACCTCGGTGTCACCCGACAGCGAGACCACGACCGGTTTGTCGGTCCCGGCGGCGCGCGCCTTGCTCACCACGTCGATCACCACGTCCGCGAAGACCAGCGGCGGCGTGACGATGGTGTGCCAGTAGCCCAGCACCAGTGCGTGCACCCGGGGATCCTCCAGACCGAGCCGGATCGTCCTCTCGTAGGTGGACGGAGGCTCGCCGCCGGTGATGTCCACCGGATTCCCGGCGGCGCCGAACGGCGGGATGAACGCCCGGAACGCCTCGTCGAGGTCGGGCGGGATCTCGTACAGCGACATCCCGTTGTCCACCACGGCGTCGGACAGCAGCACACCCGAGCCGCCCGCGCCGGTGATGATGACGACGTTCTCCCCGGCCGGGGCGGGCATGACGGGAAGGGCCCGGCCGTACTCCAGGAGTTCGGTCAGGCCCGGCGCGCGCACCACGCCCGCCTGCCGGAGGATGTCGTCGTAGACCTTGTCGTCGCCCGCGAGCGCGCCGGTGTGCGACCCGGCGGCGCGGGCCCCGGCCGAGGTGCGCCCGGCCTTGAGCACCACCACCGGCTTCCTCGGCACGACCTCCCGCGCGGCGGCGACGAAGGCGCGGCCGTCCTTGAGGTCCTCCAGGTGCATCGCCACGGCGTTGGTGTTCTCGTCCTGGCCGAAGAAGGTGAGCAGGTCGTCCTCGTCGATGTCGGCCTTGTTGCCCACGCCCACGATCGCCGACACCCCCGTGCGCGTGCTGCGGCTGTAACCGAGGATGGCCATGCCGATCCCGCCCGACTGTGAGGTCAGAGCGGTGCCCCCGGCCACGTCGTAGGGGGTGCAGAAGGTCGCCGACAGCTTCCGCGGCGTGTAGTAGTAGCCGTAGATGTTGGGACCGAGCAGGCGGACGCCGTGTCGGCGGGCCACGGCCAGCACCTCGTCCTGGAGTTCCTGCTCGCCGGTCTCGGCGAAGCCGGACGGGATGAGGATCGCGCCCGCCACCCCCTTGCGTCCGGCCTCCTCCAGCGCGGCCGGCACGAAGCGGGCGGGAATCGCGAAGACGGCGACGTCCACGTCCCCGGGCACGTCGGTGATCGAGGTGTGGGCCGGGCGGCCGTGGACCTCGCCGCCCCTGGGGTTGACCGGGTGGATCTCCCCCTCGTAGCCACCGTCCACGAGGTTGCGCATCACGGAGTTGCCGATCTTGCCCTGCTCGTTGGAGGCGCCGATGACGGCGACGGACCGCGGGTCGAACACGCGCCGCATGGCGGTCAGGATCTCCTCGCGCGAGAAGGACCGGGGCCGCTCGGCGGGGGCGAAGTCGAGGACGAACCGCAGGTCGGCGGCGACGGCACCGTCCTCGGCGGCGAACACGGGGTTCAGGTCGGCCTCGGCGATCTCCGGGAAGTCGGTGACCAGGTCCGACAGGCGCTCGATGATCCCGGCCAGGGCCCGCCGGTCCACCGGCGGGGCGCCGCGCACCCCGTCGAGCACCTCGGCGGCGCGGATGTCCCCGATCTGGGCGAGGGCCTCCTCGCGGGTGACGGGGGCGAGCCGGAAGGCCACGTCCTTGAGTACCTCCACCAGGACCCCGCCCAGGCCGAACACCACGACCTTGCCGAAGGTGGGGTCGGTGGTCGCACCGATGATGACCTCCTGGCCGCCGCCGACCATCCGCTGGATCTGGACGCCGTCGACGCGGGCGTCGGGGTCGTGGGCGCGGGCGTTGGCCACGATGCGGTCGTGGGCGGCGGCGACCTCCTCCGGGGTCCGCAGGCCCACCTCCACACCCTTGGCGTCGGTCTTGTGCAGGATGTCGGGGGAGACGATCTTGGCGACCACCGGCAGTCCCAGCTCGGCGGCGACCTCGGCGGCCGACTCCGCGGAGTGCGCGAGGGCCTCGCCGGGTACGGGGATCCCGTACGCGTCGGCGACCACCCGGGCCTCGGGGGCGGTGAGCGCGGTCCGCCCCTCGGACCGGGCCCGGTCGAGGACCGCGCGGACCGCGGCGCGGTCGCGGTCGGAACGTTCGGGGGTGTAGACGGCCATGCGCTAGATCACTCCGTTCGACGCCAGTGCGGCCAACTCCTCCTCGGTCAGCCCCAGCTCGCCGCCGTAGATCTCGGCGTTGTGTTCGCCGAGCAGCGGTGAGCGGGCGACCTCGACCCGTGAGTCGGAGAGGCGGATGGGGGAGGCCACGGTCGCGTAGGGGCCGCGTTCGGGGTGGTCGACCGTGGTGACGACGCCGTTCTCCCGGAGCACGGGGTCGTCGATGATCTCGCGGGTGGACAGGATCGGCCCGCAGGGGACGTTGTGCTCGTTGAGGGCGGCCAGCACGTCCCACTTGGGCAGCTCGCGGGACCACTCCTCGATGAGGCCGAACATCTTGTCGAGCTTGTCGAGCCGGGCCTCGGGGGTGGCCCACCCGGGGTCCTCGGCCAGTTCGGGACGGCCGATCAGCCGGGCGATCGGGGCCCACCCGACGGGTTGGACGATGACGTACACGTAGTCGTTGGGGCCGCCGGGGGCGGTGCGCACGGCCCAGCCGGGCTGGCCGCCGCCGGAGGCGTTCCCGGAACGGGGGACCTCGTCGCCGAACTCCTCGCCCGGGTACTCGGCGAGGGGCCCGTGTTCGAGCCGCTGCTGGTCGCGGAGCTTGACGCGGCACAGGTTGAGCACGGCGTCCTGCATGGCCACCTGGACCCGCTGGCCCCGGCCGGTGTGGACGCGCTGGTACAGGGCCGCGAGGATACCGGCCACTGTATGCACTCCGGTGCCCGAGTCGCCGATCTGGGCGCCCGTCGCCAGCGGCGGGCCCTCCTCGAACCCGGTGGTGCTCATCGAACCGCCCATCGCCTGGGCGATCACCTCGTAGGCCTTGAAGTCGGCGTAGGTGCCGGGGCCGAACCCCTTGATCGAGGCGTAGACCAGACGCGGGTTGGCCTCGGACAGCACCTCCCAGGTGAAGCCCATCCGGTCCAGGGCGCCCGGGGCGAAGTTCTCCACCAGGACGTCGCTGCGGCGCACCAGGTCGAGGAAGATCTCCTTGCCCCGGGGGCTCTTCGTGTTCAGCGTGACGCTCCGCTTGTTGGAGTTGAGCATCGTGAAGTACAGGCTGTCCACGCCGGGCCGGTCCCGGAGCTGGCGCCGGGTGACGTCCCCGCCGGTCGCCTCCACCTTGACGACGTCGGCGCCCATCCAGGCGAGTATCTGCGTGGCGGACGGGCCGGACTGCACGTGGGTCATGTCCAGGACGCGGACACCGTCGAGTGCCTTGCCCATGTGTCTCCTTCCCAGGGCTTACTTGTACATGGTCTGGTTCATCGTCCCGGGGGCGTAGACCTCGGGGTCGATCCAGACGTTGACGAGCGAGGGCTTGCCGGACTCGCGGGCGCGGCGCAGCGCCGGGCCGATGTCGGCCGGGTCGCGCACCTCCTCGCCGTGGCCGCCGAGCATGCGCGCGAAGTCCGCGTAGTTCACGTCGCCCAGGGTGTTGCCGACCTCGCCCCGGTCGGCGCCGTACTTGGCGATCTGTCCGTAGCGGATCTGGTTCATCGAGGAGTTGTTGCCGACGATCCCCACGAAGGGCAGGTCGAATCGGACGAGGGTCTCGAAGTCCCAGCCGGTGAGGCTGAAGGCGCCGTCGCCGAAGAGCGCGACCACCTCCTGGTCGGGGCGGGCGTACTTGGCGGCCATGACGAACGGGACACCCACGCCGAGCGTGCCGAGCGGGCCCGGGTCCATCCAGTGGCCGGGCGCCTTGGGCTGGACCACCTGCCCGGAGAACGTGACGACGTCTCCGCCGTCGCCGACGTAGATGGAGTCCTCGGTGAGGAACCGGTTGATCTCGTTGACCAGCCGGTACGGGTGGATCGGGACGGAGTCTGAGGTCAGGAGGGGAGCGCGCTTGTCGAGGGCCTCCTGTTCCCGGGTGCGCAGCTCCTCCAGCCAGGTCTTGCGGCCCTGGGCCCCGGTGTCCCCGTAGCCGGACGTGGCCTGGAGCACCGAGGACAGCACGGCGTCGGCGTCGCCCACGATCCCGAGGTCGATGTCGCGGTTGCGGCCGACCGTGGCGTAGTCGAGGTCGATCTGGACCACCGTGGCGTCGGGGGAGAGCCGCCTGCCGTATCCCATGCGGAAGTCGAAGGGCGTGCCGACGATGATGATGAGGTCGGAGTTGGTGAAGGCGTGCCGCCGGGAGAGCTGGAAGTGGTGGGGGTCGCCCGGGGGCAGCGTGCCGCGTCCGGCGCCGTTCATGTAGGCCGGGATGTTGAGCGCGCGGACCAGGTCGACGGCGGAGCGGGTGGCCCGGGTGGTCCACACCTGGTTGCCGAGCAGGATGCTGGGCCGCTCGGAACGCACGATGAGGTCGGCCAGCCGCTCGATCGCGGCGGGATCGCCCCCCTGCCGGGTGGAGGCGCGGTAGCGCCCCGCCCGCGGGATGCGCGCCCTCTCCAGCGGGACCCTGGCGTCGAGCACGTCCCGGGGGATCTCCAGGAAGGAGGGGCCGGGGGCGCCGCTGTAGGCCTCGCGGAAGGCCATCGACACCATGTCCGCGGCCCGCTCGGTGTGCGGGACGGTCGCGGCGAACTTGGCGATGGGGCTGATCATGTCGACGTGCGGCAGGTCCTGGAGTGAACCCATCTTGTGCTGGCTGAGCGCGCCCTGCCCGCCGATCACGAGCATGGGGCTCTCCGCCCGGTAGGCGTTGGCGATACCGGTGACGGCGTCGGTGGTCCCGGGGCCCGCGGTGACGACCGCGCACCCCGGCTTGCCGGTGATCCGGGCGTAGCCGTCGGCGGCGTGCGCGGCCACCTGCTCGTGGCGGACGTCGATGACGTCGATGCCCTCGTCGACGCAGCCGTCGTAGATGTCGATGATGTGCCCGCCGCAGAGGGTGAAGATGACGTCGATCCCCTCGGCCTTCAGGGCCTTGGCCACGAGGTGGCCGCCGGAGATCGTGGTCTCGTCCTTGTCGGGCTCGCTGGTTGGTGTGGCGTCGGCCATCGGTGCGACGACCCCCTTCGTGTGCTTCTTCCCGCGGTCCTTCCGGTGTCCCGCGGCGTGTTCTCCGTCGGTGTTTCCCGGGGTGGTTCCGCGCCGTCGTGTAGACGGAATACTGTATACCGTGTACGTCACATTGGAGCACGGCGCCGCGTCGCTGTCCAGGCCCCTCCGGAAACCGGGAGCGTGCGGACCGGCAACGGGCGGCGCAGCCCCGCGGACAGGACCGCGGCCGCGGCGAGGGCCAGGCCGGCGGCGGTGAACCCGGCTGCCCCGGTGTGGGCGGGGGCCTGGGCGAGCGCCCACACGGCGCCCCCCGCGCCGAGCAGGCCGCCGACCGCCTTGGCACCGTAGACCAGGCTCTGGATGCCCGCCGCGTCGCGCGAACCGAAGTGGTCCTCGGCGATCGCGCGGGTCAGCGGGTAGGCCGAGCCCGCGCTCGCACCCGTGAGAAGGAGCGGGGGCACCAGGAGCCAGGGCTGCCCCGCCGACAGGGCGGCGGCCAGCCCGGCCTGGGCGAGCGCCCCGGCCGCGAGCAGGGCGGTGAGGGTGGGCCGGCGTCCGAACCGGGCCGCGGCGGTGTCCGCGGCCAGCCTCCCCAGGCCGCTGGCGGCGGTGAAGACGGCCACCGCCGCGCCCGCGGCGGCGGGGGAGTAGGCGCCCGTGAGCAGGACGACGGGCAGGGCGGCGAGGGTGAACAGGGCGGCCGCGCCGGACAGGGCGACCACCGCGTGCAGCGTGGGCAGGGACCGGCCCGTGCCCCACGCCTGGGAGGGGGTGAAGTCGGCGGCGGCCGGGGGGTCGGCGCTCGTGTGTACGCTCCGGGCGCGCGGGTCCGAACCCGGCGGCCACCAGTGCGGCGGGGCCGACCGCTGGCCGAGTCCGGCGGACGCTCCGACGGCCAGGACGGTCAGTGCGAGCGCGGTGCAGGCCGGGGCGAGCGAGGCGGGCGAGAGTCCGACCGCGATCGCGGGCACGAGGGGAACCGCGCCCAGGGCGAAGGCGCAGCCGACCGCTCCGGAACGCACGGTCCGGCGGTCGGGGAACCAGCCGGAGACCAGTGCGACGCAGGAGTGGTAGACCAGGCCGGCGCCGACGCCGCCGAGGATCCCGTAGCCGAGGAGGACGGCGAGCGGGGTGGTGGCGTGGCCCAGGCTGGCCAGGGCGGCGGCGCACAGCACCGCGCCCGCGGGAACGGCGGTGCCGGGGGCCGTCCACCGGCGGGTCCGGAGCCGGTGGAGCACGGGGGCGCACGCGCCCTGGGCCAGGGTCCAGGCCAGGAAGGGGGCGAGCGCGGTGGCCGGACTCCAACCGTGCGCGTCGACCAGGACGGGGGCGGCGGTTCCGTAGCCGAACTGGAGGACGCCGACGGCGGCGACGGCGGCCAGCGCGCGGGCGAGGATCACGCCTCGGGGGAGGCCGGTGAGGGTACGGGCCGAGGGGCCCAGCACGTAGCGCCTGCCCCGCCAGTCACGCACCTCGCGCCGGTGGCACGTGTCCCGGTCGTCGTGTGCGTCGCGGTGGTCGGCGGGGTGTTCCGGGCGGTCGGAGGGGTCGGGTGCCGGCGGCGGGGGCGGGGGCTGGGACATGGCGAAACCTCCTTGTATGCAGTATGCAATAACGCCGCCCGTCCGGAAAGAGGGGCCGGGCGGGGCGGGAGGGGTGAAGGACGCGTTGGCGCGTCCGGGGTATTGAATACTGCATACAGTATGGAGTATCACTGGAAGGACCAGGAAGCCACGGCACCAGGAGGCCCGGTGGATCTCCACGAGTACGAAGCCAAACAGCTCTTCGGTGAGTACGGGGTCCCCCTCGCCGAGGGGGAGGTCGCCGACACCCCGGACCAGGCGAGGGCGGCAGCGGGCCGCATCAGCCGCCGTGTGGTGGTCAAGGCGCAGGTCAAGACCGGTGGTCGCGGCAAGGCCGGCGGTGTGAAGGTCGCTGAGGGCCCCGAGGACGCCCGGGCCAGGGCCGAGCAGATCCTCGGAATGGACATCAAGGGCCACACGGTCCACCGC
>NZ_JBVMUY010000054.1:0-401 GCF_055632325.1 Nocardiopsis sp. KDC1DS13DA1 | reverse complement strand
AGAGCTCATCTCAAAAGTCCTGCGAGGTGGCCCTGTACCTGGGATGATCACGTGCTGTGAGTGATGTGTTGCCCGATGGGCTCTGGGAGATCGTCCAGCCCCTGCTGCCACCCGCGCCGAAGACCGGCCGACCCCGCGCCGACCAAAGAGCCGTGTTGACCACGGTGCTGTTCGTCCAGGCCTCAGGATGCTCCTGGGAGAAGGCCGACGGCCTCTTCGGCGTCACCCGGGCCACCGCCCACCGCTGGTTCCAGACCTGGACCGAGACCGGCCTGTGGCCCCGCATCCACCAAGCAGTCCTGGACGAACTGGGCAGACGCGCCCTGCTGGACTGGTCCCGCTCCACGGTCGACTCCCAGTCGATTCGCGCCAAGCCAGGGGGAGAAGACGGGGCCAAACCC
>NZ_JBVMUY010000053.1:0-15750 GCF_055632325.1 Nocardiopsis sp. KDC1DS13DA1 | reverse complement strand
GGGCGGCGGGGCCGTCCGTGCTCGGGCCGACCCGGGGTCAGGCCGCGCGCTGCGCCGGGCGCGCGGAGCCGATCAGGTCGGCGGCCCGCTCACCGATGACGATCGCCGACGCGTTCGTCGCACCCCGGCCCACGGTGGGCATCACCGAGGCGTCGGCCACGCGCAGGCCCTCCACCCCCTGGACCCGCAGCTCCGAGTCCACGACCCGGCCCATGGCCGCGCTTCCGGCGGCGTGCCAGATCGACTGCGCGTTGCGCCGGACGAAGGCCAGGATCTCGTCCGCGTCGTCCGAGGCCGGGACCTGGTACGGACGCGTGGTGTACCGGCTCAGGGCCGGCTGCCGGGCGATCTCCAGGGCGGCGCGCACACCCTCGACCGCCACCGTCCGGTCGTTCGGCTCGGCCAGGTAGTTGTGCTCGATCTTCGGCTTGGTCATCGGGTCCGAACCGATGATCGACACCTGGCCGCGGCTCTGCGGCGTGAGCATGACCGGCCCGTAGGTGATCGCGTGCTCGCTCGGGACCGACAGTCCGCTGTCCGGGAACATCATGGGGCCGCAGTAGAACGAGACGTCCGGTGCGGGCAGGTCCGGACGGGTGCGGATGAAGCCGCCGGCCTCGGGACCGTTGGAGGTGAAGGGGCCGGTGCCGTGTTCGAGGAACTCGGCCATCTCGGCCTCACCGGCCGCGATCGTGCTCACCGGCTCGTCGTGCGCGTAGATCAGCGGGACGAACATGTGGTCCTGCAGGTTGCGCCCGACCCACGGATGGTCCACCAGGACGTCCACACCCGCGCCCTCGAGCACCGCTGCGGGGCCGATCCCGGAGTACATCAGCAGGGTCGGGGTGTTGTAGGCCCCGGCGGAGAGGATGACCTCGGCCTCGGCCCGGACCGTCATCTCCTCGCCGAAGCGCTCACCCGTCACCCCGGTCACGCGCGTGCCGTCCATCACCAGGCGCAGGGCCTGGAAGTTCGAGATCACCGTGAGGTTGGGACGGTCGGCCACCGGGTGCAGGAAGGCGTCCGCGACGCTGCACCTGCGCCCGTCGCGCTGGGTCAGCTGGAACCGCCCGAAGCCGTCCTGCGTTCCTGCGTTGAAGTCGTCGTTGGCCGGGTGCCCGGCCTCGATGGCCGCATCGACCAGGGCCGTCATCGACGGGTTGTTCGAACGGCCGTCGGCCACGCTCAGGGGCCCGCCCACACCATGGTGGAAGGACGCACCGCGCTCGTTGTCCTCACTCCGGCGGAAGTAGGGGAGCAGTTCCTTGTAGCTCCACCCGGGCTGGTCCCAGCCGTCGTAGTCGAGCGGGTTGGCCCGGACGTAGAGCATCGCGTTGATCGAACTCGTGCCGCCCAGGACCCGGCCACGGGGCAGGAACACCCGGCGCCGGTCGAGGTGCTCCTCGAAGTGGGAGTCGTAGTCCCAGTCCACCCGGGTCCGGAACAGGTCTCCGAACAGGGCGGGGATGTGGATCGTCTCCATGGTGTCCGGCCCGCCGGCTTCGAGCAGGCACACCCGGACGTCGGGGTCCTCGGAGAGCCGGGAGGCCAGAACGCACCCCGCCGAACCGGCTCCGACGATGATGTAGTCGTACATCTCAACTTCCTCTCACACGGGAATCGATGACAGGCCGGCGTCGCCGCTCACTGGGCGATGACACCGTCGGAGCCCAGGCGCGAGACCACGTCGGCCACGGCCCGGCAGGCCCGCGCCACCTCCTCGCTGGTCATCACGAGCGGAGGGGCGAGCACCAGGTTGTGCGCGTACGGGCGCGCGATCACGCCGTGCCGGTGACGGATCTCGAAGGCGACGGCCTCACCCACGCTCCAGTCCACGGGCACCTTGTGCTCCCGGTCCGACACCAGCTCGACCGCCGCCAGGGTGCCCTCGACCCGCACGTCGCCGACCGAGGGCCGATCCGCGAGTTCGGAGAGGCCCTCGCGCAGCTCGGACTCGATCTCGCGGGCCCGCTCCAGCAGCCCCTCCCGTTCGACGATCTCCACCGTCTCCAGGCCGAGGGCGCACGCGACCGGATGCCCCTGGAACGTGTAGCCGTGGAAGAACCCCTCCTCGCCGATGACGGTGTCGGCGATCTCGTCGGTCATCAGGGTCGCGCCGAGCGGGGCGTACCCGCCCGCGATGCCCTTGGCCATCGTGATCATGTGGGGGCGCATCCCGCGGCGCGGGGAGTCGAACCACGTGCCGAGCCTGCCGAGGGCGGTCACCACCTCGTCGGCCACGAGCAGGATGCCGTTCCGGTCGAGGACCTCCTGCATGCGCGGCCAGTAGTCCTCCGGCGGCGCGATGACACCGCCGCCCGCCATGACCGGCTCACCGATCATGGCTGCGATGTTGCCCGCCCCGATCCTCTCGATGGTCTCTTCGAGCTCGTTGACGCAGAAGTCGGTCACGTCCGCGCCGCCGTACATCTCGTGCCGGTACGGGTAGGGCGGCGTCAGCTTCTCGAAGTCGGGCAGGTTCGGCCCGACGCCGTACTGCATCTGCGGCAGCCCGGTGGCCGTGCCGCTGCCGTAGGTCGCACCGTGGAACGAGTAGTGGCGTGAGAGCACCCACGTGCGGTTGGGCTCGCCGCGGCGGTGGTGGAACAGACGGGCCGCCTTGATGGCCGTCTCCACGGCCTCGGACCCACCGCTGGAGAAGAACACGCGGTCCAGCCCCTCGGGAGCGAGCCCGGCGAGGCGGGCCGCGAGGCGGATGGCCTTGTCGTTCGAGAACTCCAGCAGGCTGGTGAAGAACTCGATCTGCTGGATCTGCTCCGAGGCGACCGCCGCGAGTTCCGGTCGGCCGTGTCCGATCGGCGAGTGCCAGACCCCGCCGCCGGCGGCGTCGAGGTAGGCGTTGCCCTCGGTGTCCCACACCGTGGACCCCTCGCCGCGGGTGATGATCACGCGGTCCTTGATGTAGCCCCGCTGCATGGACCGCACGAGGTGGCGGCGGTCCAGTTCGTCGAGCTCTGCGGCGTTGGGGAGATCGTTCGTGCCCATGCTGGAGGAACCTCCTGGGAAGAAGGGGGAGAAGGGGTGGATACGGCTCGGTGCCCGCCCTGTCACAGTGCCTGTCAGGCCGCGGGGCGCGCGTCTCTCCGCTTGCGGTGGGCCGGGGAGGTCCGTTACGGCACGGTCCGGCCAGGGCGGTCGGGCTCGCCGTCGGACCGCGGGGCGTCCCCTTCTCCCGGGGCGGACCGCGCTCCGGTACCGGAGCGCGGCGAACGCGCCCACCGGCGCATCACGGGCCGCTCGACGGCGACGAACAGCAGTCGGGACACCAGCAGCGTGACGGCGACCAGGCCCAGGATGAACAGGATCGCGGGCACCGTGCCCATCTTCGCGAAACCGCCGCCCGCGCCCCCCGGTTGCAGGCGCCCGGCCACGAAGAGGGCGAGCAGCATCAGCGGCAGGTGGATCAGGTAGAACGCGTACGAGGCCTCCCCGGCCCAGACGGCGGGGCGGCTCTCCAGCAGCCCGGGCCTGCGCGGGTCGCGTGAGGCCGCGGCGCCGATCAGCAGCGCGACCGGGAAGGCCCACAGCCCCGCGAAACCGTAGATGTGCGGCAGGAAGAGCGCGGCGACGTAGACCGCCACGGTGAGGGCCGCCGACCACCCCAGGCCGATTCCCACGAACCGCCGCTCCTGCACCAGACGCGCGGTGAGCATGCCGAGCACGAAGTCGGGCAACCGGGTGACGGGGAAGAACAGCAGCAGTTTCTGCTGCAGCCAGGTACCGCCGTCGAAGGCGGGGCTGGCCGGGCCGCTCGGGGTCACCGCGCCGACCACGAGCGGTATCGCGGCGATGAGCAGACCGGTGGCCACCCACCAGAACCACACCCGGCCGCGGGGGATCCGCCGCACCAGCGCGTAGAACAGGGGGAACAGGGCGTAGAAGAAGACCTCGACCCCCAGCGACCAGGTGGGGCTGTTGGGTGACTGCGCCGCGAACTCGAAGTTCCAGACCCAGGCCTGCAGCAGGAACAGGTAGTTGACCAGGATGGGGTAGACGCCCATTCCCAGGCCGATGACGAACGTCACGGCGACTGCCGGTCCGAACACCACGAGGTGGTTCGGGACGATCTTCATGAAGCGTCGGCGGTAGAAGTCGCGCACCCGGTCCCCGGTCCTGGCCGACCAGGTCAGGACGAAGCCGCTGAGCACGAAGAAGAACGACACGCCGAGGTATCCGGCGTCGTGGGCGATGGTCGAGAAGCTCCCCGAGATCACGGGGTCGGCGAACGGTGCCAGGAAGGCGATGTGGGTGATGAAGACCAGCAGGGCGGCGACGAAGCGCAGGCTCGTCAACGCCGGGCGCGCATCCCCGCGGACGTCGATCGAGTCTTGGGTCATGCGATTCACTCCCGATGTCGTGGGTCACGTCCGTCCGCGGGCGCGTGGCCCGGGACGCATCCGGCGTCGGCCGCGTTCCGCGTGGGATCGCGCGGACAGAGCCCCACGGCCCCGCGGAGGCGGTGGCCGACACGTCCTGTCACGTGCGCATCGGCCGCCTACCGGCCTTTTCCACCTCAAACGGTGGCATGTACGACTCAGGACCGCTTCTTGTCGCGTGCGCTCGGTGGGAGGAGCCCGGCAGGATGAGCGCCGCCTCCGCCGGCACGCACGAGGCCCCCGTGCGGCGGGTCGGACCCGAGGGTCTCGATCCGCCCCGCACGGGGGCCTCGTCGGCAGCCGGTCCGTCGTGGAACCGCCAGGTGTCCTAGTCGGACTCGTATTCGTCGTGTCGACGGATCCCGCGCACCGGACCCGTGTAGCGGTCGTGGGGCTTCTCCCACTCCTCCTGGCGGCCGAGCGCGGTGAGGTCGAGCAGGTGGAAGGTGGTGTCGAACACCTCGGTGCCGCGTGCGTAGGTGGAGTAGGTGTGGAAGACGCGGTCACCGTCCCTCAGGAAGACGCTGGCCCCCGGCACCTCCATGCCGTTGAACTCGGTCAGGCCCTCGTTCACCAGCGTGTCCCGATCCTTGAAGTTGTACCAGACCGGGGCCTGGTCATCGTCCAGCGTCGCGTGGAAGTCGTAGTTGAACGCGCTGTCGTGCGACGAGTACCAGGTGAAGTCCCAGCCCATCCGCTCCTTGTAGGTCCGCAGCTTGGACAGCGGCGCCCGGGAGACGACGGCCACCGAGGTGTCGCGCCGGTTCAGGTGGGAGAAGTGGGGGAAGTTGTCCACCAGGAACGAGCAGGCCGGGCAGCCCGCGTCCCAGTCGGGGTGGAACATGAAGTGGTAGACGATGAGCTGCCTGCGACCCTCGAACAGGTCGAGCAGCGACGCCTTGCCCGACGGCCCCTCCAGGACGTAGTCCTTGTCGACCTCGACCATGGGCAGTTCGCGGCGGGCGGCGTTCAGCGCGTCCCGCGCCTTCATCGTCTCCCTTTCCCTGAGCTGGAACTCCTTATGGGTGGCCAGCCACTCGTCCCGCGAGACGATCCTCGGCAGTGCCATCATCTACTCCCTTGTTTTTCCTGGTGGTCGACCCGTCAGGGCCCGCCGCGGGCCTCCGCGGCGGGGCCCTCGCGTGTGCGGGCCGTCGGTCTGTGCGCGGCCACGCCGTCCGCGATGGCGGCCCGCAGCCCCGCGACGTCACCCGTCGCGGAGAACTCGCCCACCGCGCCGGTCACGGCCGCGGTCACGGCCTGCGGACACCCCAGCCCGTGCGCGGACGACGGAACGAGCCTCAGCCGCCGGAGGTCCGCCATCGCCGCCCGCTGGTACGGCCGGTAGTCGGCGGGGTTCGCGTCGGTACGTGCCGGGATGGATCCCTTCCTGGTGTTGAACGCCCTCTGCCCCTCGGAGCTCCCCACGGTCCTCAGCCAGCAGTCCGCCCCCGTCGGGTTGGGGGCGTTTCTGGGCAGGACGAACGAGTCACCGAGCCACTGGAAGGCCTCCTCGGTGCCCGGGAACGGCTGGTGCGCGTAGTTCCCGAACCCCGCCCCCTCCCACTCGCCGGTGACCCAGTCGCCCATGAAGAGGTAGCCGGCCCCGCCGTCGCTCAGCAGCCTCGCCGCGTCGGTCCAGTGCAGGCCGTCGCGGTCCGGGTTCGTGTACGACAGCAGCCTCCCGTAGTCGTTGAGCGCCCCGGTGATGTCGCTTCCGGACCAGTCGGCCCCCGCGGTCCACAGCGACTCGAACCGTTCGGGCCCGAGCCCGGCGAGCAGGACCGCCTCGAGCAGTTCGAACTGCGTCCAGTCGGCCCCGACCGCGAGCGGGTGCTCGACACCCACGGTCCTGAGCGCGTCCAGGTCGCGGACCAGCGCGTCGAGGGTGGCGGGCCGTGCGGTGAGTCCGGCCCCTGCCAGCACCGCCTCGTTGCTCCACAGCATCAGGCGGTGGACGCCCGCGGGCACGGTGTAGATCCTCCCGTCCACGGTGATGGCGTCCAGCAGTCCCCGGGGCAGGACGTCGACCAGGCCCCACCGTGCGCACCGGTCGCTGAGGTCCGTGAGGTATCCGGCGTCGACGTAGTCCCTCAGCTCCCCGCCGGGATGCGTCTGGAAGCCGTCCGGCGGCTCGTCGCCCCGCAGCCGGGAGTGGAGGGCCCGCCTCGGGTCCGACGGTGCTCCCCGAGCGGCGAGGGGATTCACGAACTCCTGCCCCGGGCACGCCCTCGCGAACGCCTCCGCGAGGCATTCGACCGCGGCCTTCTCGGTGGCCATGGCGGGATCGTCGTCGGTGGCCCAGGCGAAGACCTCGACCGTTCCGGCGCGCCGGCGTGCGGGCCCGTCCGCCGTCATACCGAGGCCCGCCCTGTGACGCCGCCGGGCGTGAAGGTCACCGGCAGGTGCTTGATCCCGTTGACCAACGACGACTTCAGCCGCACCGGCTCGCCCTCGACGCGAACGTCGGGCATCCGGGTCAGCAGCTGACGGAAGATCACCTTCAACTCCAGTCGGGCCAGGTGCGCCCCCAGGCAGAAGTGCGGTCCCGGCCCGCCGTAGCCGACGTGCGGATTCCGTGTGCGCCGCACGTCGAAGCGCTCGGGGTCCTCGAAGTGGCCCGGATCGCGGTTGGCGGCCCAGTGGAACATGAGCACCTTGTCGCCCGGGCCGAGCCGGCAGCCGCCGATCTCCACCGGCTCGGCGTCCTCGGCGACGGTGCGCCGCTGGCACATCACCGGTGAGGACCAGCGGACGATCTCCTCCACCGCGGTCGGGGCCACGCCGTCGATGTCGGACAGCCAGGCCGCGCGCTGCTCCGGGAACCGGGTGAGCAGTTCGATCCCCCAGCTGATCGCGTTGCGGGTGGTCTCGTTCCCGGCACTGACCAGCAGGATGAAGAAACTGGCCAGCTCCGTGGGGGTGAGCGCCTCGCCCTCGACCTCGGCGTTCAACAGCATGGAGATCAGGTCGTCGGAGGGCTGCCCGGCGCGCTGTTCGGCCAGATCGTGCATCAGGTCGGCCAGCGCACGGCTGGCGTTGAACATCGCGCCCAGGGCGTCGTCCTGTTCGGCGACGTAGTCCGGATCCGCGAGGCCGAGCAGCATGTTGGTCTGTTCGTCCACGAAGCCCTGCTGGCTTTCCGGGATGCCCAGCATGTCGCAGATGACGCGCAGCGGCAGCTTCGCCGAGATGTCGGCGACCGCGTCGCACTCGCCCCGCTCGATCACCTCGTCGACGATGTTCTCGGCCACCCCGGACACGTTGTCCATGAGCGCGTTCACCATCTTGTGGGTGAAGACCCGGGAGACGATGCGCCGCAGCCGACCGTGCCGGGGACCGTCCATCGTGATGATCGACTCGCCGAACTCCGCCATCATCTCGGGCGGCAGGTCCACCACGCTGCCGGTCCCCCTGCCGGAGATGAACCTGGACGCGTCACGGGTGACCTGGAGGACGTCGTCCATCCGGGTCAGCGCGTAGTAGCCGGGGCCACGCAGCGCTCCGCCGAAGTCCGGTTCGGGAAAGAACGGCAGCGTGGGCCGGGCGCGCAGGGCGTCGAACGCGGCGTGCCGGTACTCGATCGGCCGGGCCCAGAAGCCGTCGACGTCGTTGAGGTCGATCGCTTCGGCTTCGCTGAAGGTACTCATGCGTTCAGTTCCTCTCGTCGAGACGCACGGTGTCCGTACGCTCGTCGGTCTCAGGGGGTCCCGCTTCGGTGGCGGGTGTGTGGGCCGGTGCCGTGCGCCTACGGCTCCACCGGCGCATCATGGGCATCTCCACGAACTGGTACAGGCACCATCCGCCGAGAAGGGTCACCGCGAACAGCCCGAGCAGGACCAGAGCGGCGACCGGTGTCGAGAACGCCTCGCCGCCGGTGACGCCTCGGACCCAGAAGATGGTCACGGACTGGCACATGTAGAAGCCGAAGGAGACCTTGCCGAACCAGACGAGCAGCGGGCTGCGCATCCCGGTCCGCGCTCCGCGTACGTCCGCGTCGGCGAACGAGGCCACCATGATCCCGATCGGGGCGAGTGTGACCAGGTTGATCGAGTAGGGCACCGGCACGAACAGGGTGGCGGTGTAGCCGAGGACCATGATCGCCGTCGCCGCCAGCGGCGGGATCCGGATCCACTTTCCCGCGAGGACGATGTGCGCCAGGAACGCGCCGAGCAGGAACTCGAACATCCGCCCGACCGGGAACAGGTAGCTGAGCCAGTACTGCAGGTTGGACAGGGCCACCCCCTCCATGCCGGGAGGGGCGGGAAGGACGGTGGCGATGGCCACCTGGTAGAGCGTGAGCCCGGCGACCATCGCCACGGCGCCGAACCACAACCCGCGCCCCGTCATCCGGGCGATCGGCCGGACGAGGAAGGGGAAGCACAGGTAGAAGAGCAGTTCGCAGGCGAGCGACCAGGAGGGCATGTTGATGCTCTGGCTGATCTGGAGGTCGGGAAACCACGAGTGCAGCAGGAACAGGTTGGGCAGCCACACCCGCCAGGTGGCCACGCCGCCCGCGAACAACACCATCGCCAACGCCCACATGACCACGTGGGTCGGGAAGATCTTCACCAGCCTGCGACGGATGAACGCCCGCGCCGAGAAGTCGGGTCCCACCGACCAGGCGAGCACGAATCCACTGAGGACGAAGAAGAAGGACACCCCGACGAAACCGCTGTTGCTGAAGACCCACGCGTACCACTGCGCGATCGTCTCGTTCGCGAACGGGCTGATGGCCGGCTCGGTGGGCATGATCGGGTTGATGACCAACCCGGTGTGGAAGAAGAACACCATGAGGGCGGCGAAGAACCGCAGCCCCGTCAACGAGTCCAGCTGCCTCGGCGGTGCGTTCGTTTTCCCAGATCCGACTTCGGCTTGTTCAGGCTCCGCCATGTCGCCGTGCTCCTTTCATGGGAGTTCCCGGGGGCAGGAGGAGCCGGCCGCACGACGCATCGCCGAAACGTCGGACTTCCATGACATCACGCGAAATGAAGAGAAGGTGGTGTGCCGATTGACAAGAGCGTGCGGACGTCGGTTCTCCGGCACGTACGGTGGAACTCCTCGGCGCTCCCCGTGGCCTGCCTTCTTCGCGCTGACCGGGCATTTCTCCTGTCGGCAACCTTATGGGTCCGGAACCTGTGCGGACATCTCCGTTATTGCTCTGGAGAGGCGTTTTGCCAGCGCGAAGGAAGGCTTCCGCCGGATCCCCGCCGGGCCCCCGTGAGGCGGTCCGGCACCGTGGATACGGCGCGGCCCCCTGTCACGGGGACGCGGCGGGATCGCTCTGCGGCTCCTGCTCCTCCGATCCGATGGGTCGGACGTGGCGCATCAGGACGTACACCAGACCGGAGAGCAGGACCAGCGTGACCGCTCCGCAGAGCGCGACGGTGTTGAACGCGCTGGTGAAAGCCTCGCGAGCCGCCGTCATCAGCTGGTCGTCCAGTGGGGCCGGGAGGGTCTGGGCCGTGGTGGCCGCACCGGCGAGGTCCTCACCGGCGGCCGCCGCGGCACCGGCGGGGACACCGGAGGGCACGGCGAGCCAACTGGTGTAGAGCACGGTGGCCAGACTCCCCATGACCGCGATGCCCAGGGCGTTGCCGAGTTCGCCGCTGGTGGTCGAGAGGGACCCGGCCGAGCCGCTGCGCTCCGGCGGGGCCGCCTGCATGGTGAGTTGGTTGCTGATCGCGGGGACCATGCTGACACCGGCGTAGGAGATGCACACACCGACGATCAGCACGGCCAGGCCGTTCACCGCCGGGACCTGCGACATGACGACCATTCCCACGGCGCTGAGCAGCAGACCGCCCATGAGCACGCGGTTCGGGCGCAGCCGGGTGGCCAGCGGTGCGGAGAGCTGGACACCGACGATCGCCACCAGCGAGGGGATGATGAGCCACAGCGCCGCGACGAACGGCGTGCGTCCGTCGACCAGTTGCAGGTACTGGGCGATGAGCAGGCCGGTGCCGGACTGGACGATACCGGTGACCATGAACAGTGTCAGGGCGCCCGCGACCTCCGGGACGCGGAACAGGCCCACGTCGAGCAGGGGGTCGGGCAGGCGGCGCTGTCGGCGGACGAAGACCGCGCCGACCAGGACACCGACGACGCACGCCACCGCCGGGATCGGGTCCCATCCGTTCTTGGCCAGCTCCTTGAGCCCGTAGATGAGCGTGAGGACGGCGACCAGCGACAGCGCCGCGCTGACCAGGTCCAGGGGCGAGGCGTTCTCGTCGCGGGACTCCGGCAGCAGCACCGGGCCGGTCAGCAGCAGCAGCACCGTGACCGGGACCGCGATCATGAAGACCGATCCCCACCAGAACGAGTTCAGTAGCAGGCCCCCGACCGACGGGCCCAGGCAGAGCCCGGCCATGCCCATCGTCGTCCAGATCGCCATGGCCTTGGTCATCTGCTTGGGATCGGGGAACATCGTCCTGATCAGCGCCAGGGTGCAGGGCATGAACGTGGCTCCGGCCACGCCCAGCCCGGCCCGCGCGGCGATGACCATCTCCGGGCTGGACGAGAACGCCGCCGCGGCGGAGAGCAGGCCGAACGCGCCGCCCCCGATCAGGATCAGTCTGCGACGACCGATCCGATCGCCCAGACGCCCCATCGTGACCAGCGCCCCGGCGATCAGGAAGCCGTAGATGTCGACCATCCACAGGCTCTGCAGGGCGCTGGGGCTCAGGTCGGCCGTGATGTGCGGCAGCGCCAGGAACATCACCGTCAGGTCGAGGAACACCAACATCGTCGGCAGGCTCAGTACCACGAGGCCGATCCACTCGCGGGTCCCCGCCTGTGGAAGGGCCGGACGGGAGCCGCTCGCGGACTCCGTGCTATCAGTCATCTCTCCATCCAGATGATCGCGGAGCCGGTCGCGACTTCGCGCCCGCCCGGCCTGCCGGCTCCCTGTTGTGCCTCCCTCGGCGCGTCCTCCGACGTGGGTGCACGTCGGTCATCCGCTCCGGAACGGGAACGGATCGGCCGGGGATCGGCGGGCGAGGTCTCGAGTGCGTCTCGTGAGGGGGGTCCCTCGCCTGGAGATCCGGGACTACCCCACGAAGTCCTGGAGGGAGTCGAGCACTTCCTGCCAGCCGTCGTGGAAGCTCCCGTCACCCTCGGCCCCTTCGACGCCGCGCAGGTCGAAGGTCATGCGGGTGCCTTCGCCGACCGGCTCGAGGGTGATGGTGATGACGGGAGTGTCGTCCGGGTCGCCGTTGGGGTGGCCCCAGGTGAAGGCGAGGCGCTCGAACGGAACGACCTCGCGGTACACGCCGCCGGTGACCACCTTGTTGCCGACGGTGTCGTTCACCATCGTGTACGTGTAGCGTCCGCCCACCTGGGCGTCGATCTCAACCGTCTCCCGCGGGGTGCTCGTTCCCCGCGGGTGCCACCACTGCGCCGCGGCGTCGGGGTCGGTCCACGCCTTCCAGACCTCCTCCGGCGTCGCCTCGAAAGTGCGGACGAGTGTGAAGCCCTTGGACACGTCGATCATCGCTGCTCTCCTTCTTCGTCGTTGTCGGTCTCGCGGCCGCGTTCACGGCGGTTCCTGAGATGCTCGTCGAGCAGGTCGAACCGTTCAGTCCAGTCGGCGCGCTGCCGTCCGATCCACGCCGCCGCCTCGTCCAGGTAGGCGGGCGAGAGAGAGCAGTCGATCCACTGCCCTCTCCTGTCCCGTGTCACGAGTCCCGCCTTCTCGAGCACCGTCAGGTGCTGGGAGACGGCAGCCCTGCTGATCGGATAGTGCTTTGCCAGTTCACTCACCGTGAGGGAGCTACCCCGAAGTCGCGTGAGGATGTCGCGGCGCGTCGGGTCCGCTAACGCGGCGAACTCCATGCTGAGTCGATCCCGAGCGACCATGTAAGTACCCTCTTACCGTAAGCAACTCCTTACACGTTAGTCAGGGGGGGCGGTGTTGGTCAAGAAGGGACAGCCCGTTCGTGCCCGGTGCCCGCCGGCTTCACACCCCGGCGAGCTCACGCAGATAGCGGCCGTAGCTGGAGGATCCGCACTCCTTGCTGAGCACCCCCAGCTGTTCGGCGTCGATGAAGCCCATGCGGTAGGCGGCCTCCTCGATGCAGGCCAACCGCACCCCCTGGCGTTTGGCCAGGACCCGGACGAACAGCGCCGCGTCCAGGAGGCTTTCGTGGGTCCCGGTGTCGAACCAGGCGTTCCCGCGGCCGAGGCTGACCAACCTGGCCCGGCCCTGCTCGACGAACAGGTTGTTCAGGTCCGTGATCTCGAGTTCGCCGCGGGCCGACGGAGTCAGCCCCGCCGCCATGTCCAGGGCCTCGTTGTCGTAGAAGTACAGGCCCGTGACGGCGAGGTTGGAGGTCGGCCGGGTCGGCTTCTCCACCAGCGAGGTGATCTGTCCGGCCTCGTCCACGGTGGCCACGCCGTACCGTTCCGGGTCCGCCACCGGGTAGCCGAACAGCGTGCAGCCGTCCAGACGCTCGCGCTCGGTGCGCAGGACGGTGGTCAGCGCGTGGCCGTAGAAGATGTTGTCGCCCAGGATGAGCGCCACGGAGTCGTCGCCGACGAACTCCCGGCCCACGCACAGGGCGTCCGCCAGGCCGCGGGGCCGGTCCTGCTCGGCGTACGCCAGGTCCAGGCCGAGTCGGTTGCCGTCGCCCAGGAGCCGCTGGTAGGCGTCCAGGTGCTCGGGGTTGCTGATGATCAGGATCTCGCGGATGCCCGCCAGGATGAGCACGGACAGCGGATAGTAGATCATGGGCTTGTCGTAGACGGGCAGGAGCTGTTTCGACGAGACCGCAGTCACGGGCCGCAAACGTGTGCCCGATCCTCCGGCCAGGATGATGCCGCGCATGGTGTCTCCGGTCTCCAGGGTGTGCGGTGGCCGTTCACGCCGCGATGTCGCCGCGCAGCGGCTGCCACCATCGGACGTTGTCGCGGTACCAGGCCACCGTCGAGGCCAGACCCTCGCGGAACGCGACCCGGGGCCTGTATCCCAGGGCGCGCAGCTTCGAGTCGTCGATCGAGTAGCGCCGGTCGTGGCCCGGGCGGTCGGGCACCGTGCGGATGCGTTCCGGGCCCGCTCCGCAGGCCTGCAGCAGCAGGTCGGTCAGCCGACGGTTGGTCAGCTCGTGCCCACCGCCGATGTTGTAGGCCTCGCCCGGCCTCCCCCGCTCCAGCACCAGGTGGACACCTCGGCAGTGGTCGTCGACGTGCAACCAGTCCCGTACGTTGAGGCCGTCTCCGTACAGCGGAACCGTGCCTCCCATCAGGAGGTTGGTCACGAACCGCGGGATGACCTTCTCGGGGTGCTGGTAGGGCCCGTAGTTGTTGCTGCACCGGGTCACGCTCACGTCCAGGCCGTAGGTGCGGGCGAACGCGCGGGCCAGGAGTTCGGCGCCGGCCTTGGCCGCGGCGTAGGGGGAGTTGGGCAGCAGCGGGCTCTCCTCCGTCCACGATCCGGACTCGATCGAGCCGTAGACCTCGTCGGTCGATACGTGGACCACCCGCGGTACACGCGCGTCCTTCGCCGCCCTCAGGACCCCGGCCGTGCCGAGCACGTTGGTCCGCACGAAGGCGTCCGCGTCGGTGATCGAGCGGTCGACGTGCGTCTCGGCGGCGAAGTTGACCACGGCGTCGTGACCGGGCATCAGTTGTGCCAGCAGCCGGGCGTCGCAGATGTCGCCGTGGACGAAGGTGAACCGGGGATGGCCGCGCACGGAGGCGAGGTTCTCCAGGTTCCCCGCATACGTGAGTTTGTCGAGCGCGGTGACCTGTACGTCGGACTCCCCGTAGGCTCCCGCGAGCAGCTTCCGGATGTAGTTCGAGCCGATGAACCCGGCGGCTCCGGTGATGAGCAAGCGCATCCTGGCCCTCCTCACCGCTCCGCGCCCGGCCACGGGAACCGCGGTTCCCGTGGCCGCTGGCCGACGTCGCGGGCCGTGCGGGCGTACGCCTGCCGGACCCAGCCGGCGTACGGCGGGGTCTTTGACGTGCTCGGCATGTGTTTCCCCTTCCTGTCGTTGCGTGGCGGCGAGGGGAGAACGCCGCGGCTCCGGTGACGGTCGCCGGATCGGCCGGGATGGTCGCCGCGCTCCCTCCACGGTGTTCCGGCGGCCGCTTCATCGTCCGGTGGCCGGGCGCGGGCGCGCTTCTCCGCGTTTGCGCACCCGGTACCGCGGCTCAGGCACGGGCCGTGCGCAGCACGATCAAAGAAGTGCCCTCCGCCCTCGCCGGAGCACACTGAGTGGCAGGCAGGGGAGCGCGTTCGGTTCCGACGCCGACCGCCGGTTCGAGACCGACCAGGCGTACCGAGGCTCGGCCGCGGTCCGGCCGGAGACCGGGACGGTTCGCCGTCGCGGTGCGCCGGACCGGTTCGTTCATGACCATCGAGAGGCTCCATCGAAGGGAGTGGCTGTCCATGTCCGTGGACACCGCAGCTGCAATCACCGACCTGGACTCCTACTACGGGGAGTTCACCGGCGCGAAGGAGAAGGAGGTCCTCGGCGTGCCGCTGCGCCTCGTCGAGGCGTGGTCCCGCAACGACGCCGCGGGCGTGGCCGAGGTCTTCACCGAGGACGGAATCCTGATCCTCCCGGGCGATGTGTTCAAGCAGGGCCGTGAGGAGGTCAAGGCCTTCATGGCGGCCGCGTACGCCGGGCCGTTCAAGGACACCAACGTGACGGGAGCCCCCGTGGACGTGCGGTTCGCGTCCGAGGACGTGGCGGTGCTCCGCACCCACGGCGGGATCCTCGCCCCGGGCGAGAAGACGATCAACGAGGAGCTCGCGGTGCGGTCCAGCTGGGTGGTGGTCAAGCGCGAGGGCACGTGGCAGCTGGCCGCCTACCAGAACAGCCCCCGCGGGGCGGGCGCCACCCTGCGCTGGTGACCGCACCGTTCCCCCCACGACAGACGGGAGATGCAACATGACGGATCAGGCAGCATCGCTGGTGACCCAGGCGAAGGAGTGGGCGACCCGCTACGGCTCCTACCCGAACGGGCCGGAGGGGGCCGCGCTCACGGTTCCGCTCCGCGCCCACGCGGCATGGGATGCCAACGACGCCGACGCCCTCGCCGATCTGTTCGCCGAGAACGGCAGTGAACTCATCGGCGACACCCAGCTCAAGGGCAGGGACGAGATCCGCGCCTACATGGCCGACGGTTTCGCCGGTCCCTACGAGGGCATGCGGGCGACGGGCGAGCCGCTGAAGGTCACACTGCTGTCCGACGACGTCGCGCTCGCCGTGACCGAGGGCGGCTACGTCCGAGCGGGGCAGGACTCGGTCGCACCGCAGGACGAGTCGCGCGCCCTGTGGGTCATGGTGAAGCAGGACGGCGACTGGAGGCTGCTCGTCCACCAGACCAGTCCGCTCAAGGGCTGAGC
>NZ_JBVMUY010000052.1:0-110339 GCF_055632325.1 Nocardiopsis sp. KDC1DS13DA1 | reverse complement strand
TGGATGACCGTGAACGAGCAGCGGGCGGGTCCATCCCCGCGTGCGCGGGGAGCAGTCCGGACGCCCCCCGGTGTCCTTCCCCGACCCGGGTCCATCCCCGCGTGCGCGGGGAGCAGAACGCTACGGCAAACGGGTTGTCATGGCTCGTGGGTCCATCCCCGCGTGCGCGGGGAGCAGTGCAGTGTTCACGGGCACAGGTACAACTCCGCGGGTCCATCCCCGCGTGCGCGGGGAGCAGGACTCCATCCCCGCGATGCTGTCCAACGGCGAGGGTCCATCCCCGCGTGCGCGGGGAGCAGCACCACCGGACGGAGGGTGTGTCTGTGGGTGTGGGTCCATCCCCGCGTGCGCGGGGAGCAGGGCTTGGCCGCGTTCGGGGGTGCCTGACACAAGGGTCCATCCCCGCGTGCGCGGGGAGCAGTTCCTGACCTGGGCATCTAACCCGCCAGCAGCACCGAATCTGCAAGTTGTCGATAAACAGACATAAAATCCATACGCCTCAAATAATCCAAAGGCGCCTAGAAGCACCTATAGCTTGAGGGCGGCAAGCAGACCGGTCCACTCAACGCCCGGGTACGCCAAGTTCCCCAACTCCCGGTTCTGCGTGTCCCGAACCAGCACGCTCCACCCCTCAGAGACCTCCACACACTCGCCACCGTTGGTGCTGTAACTGCTCTTGTGCCAGATGGGGTTGTGCGGCGCGGTCATCTCCGTGCCTCCGCTTCTCCGAGGGGCCTAACGATCGTTACTCAGGAGCCCGCGGATGAGGAGGGTCGACTCATCAGGTTCAAGCGCCCTGGCCAGCAGGCTCCCGAACATCAGCGTATACCGGCGCACCTCCTCCGGATCTTCCGGAACGAGACCACTACCGGCCTGCTCCAGGTAGACCACGTCGGGATCTGCCTGTTCAGGAAACTCCAGGAGGTAGAACGGCCCGTCCATGCCAGCGTGGGCACCACGGGAGAACGGCACCACCCGAATGGTGACGGTGGGCAGTTCCGCGAGGGTCACGAGGTGCTGGAGTTGCGCGCGCATGGTGTCGGGACCACCAACCTGACGACGGAGAACTGCCTCGTCGAGGACGGCGACCACGTGCAGGGGGTCGTCGGTCCGCATGATCAATTCCTGGCGCGACATCCGGACGTGCACCTTCTCGTCCACCAAGTCCGGGGCTGACGTGATGGCGGTCTGTTCGGTCACCGCGCGGGCGTAGTCCTCCGTCTGGAGGATGCCGGGAACCACGATGGTCTGGAATGTCCGCACAACAGACGCTGCGGCTTCAAGACCGATGTAGCTGTCAAAACCCGGTTTCAGGGTCTGCCGATACCGGTGCCACCAGCCGCGCTTGCGCGCGTGCTTGGCCATCTCGATGAGTTCTTCGCGTTCCGCCCCATGAACGCGGTACACATCCAGCAGAATGGCCACGTCACCAGGCTTCGGCCGTGTCATGCCCGTCTCGTATCTCCACAGGGTGCTGTCGGTGATACCGACTCGGTCGGCGACCTGCGCGCGAGAAAGACCCGAGTTATCGCGAAGACGGGTCAGCTCCGCCATGAGTCGGCGCTGGCGGGCGGTCGGGCTCGGCCGTGCGACCATGCTGCACCTCCTGATTACACGTGAACCGTAACACATTGCATCAATACATCTCTTACTAGATCATATTTCACTACTTATTTCTGCACTATTGCAGTTTTAGATCTCGCCATTCATGCTTGAAGGAGGGCGAGCGCCGACAACGCCGACCGGCGCTCGAATCAGATCACTTGTGCCCCAGGGAGGATTGAATGGATAAATGCGACATTCCGCGACCAAGGCGCGGACAGCACGAGGACCGGCGGGTGGCGGGTGGGTTGCCGGTACACGTGCGGGGTCGGCGGCTGGGGGAATCCACCGCCTACTTCGACGGCACGCCCGATCAGCTCGGGCGCATCCGGACCTGGTGCGGCCAGGCGTCGCGGCTGGACGACGACCTCGCCCTACCGGTCGTCCTCACCATGAACGAACTCGTGGCGAACGCGGCCGCCCACACCGCGTCGGGTGGCCGGTACAGGCGGGTGAAGGTCTCCGTCGAACCGCTCCCCGGCGACGTCATCGTCCTGTCCGTGACCGACGACGGCCCGCGGGCGGGACGCCCGATCTCCGTCCCCCGCCTGGCCAGGCCGGGTGAAGATCTCGACACGTGTGGACGCGGGCTCCAGCTGGTCGCCGCGCTCTCCGAGAAGTGGTGGTGGACCGGCCGCCCCGGCGACTCCCTGACCGTGTGGGCGCTCATCGACCCCGACCGCTACCCCAACATCTGAGGACACCCCAGACCACGGCGGGAAGCGCAGCCCTCGGGCCATGGACACCCGCCGAAAAGAGATGCCCCGGCCGGTGAGTGCAACACCGGTCCGGGGCGCGATCAACCACCTGAAACCCCAAGAGGATGACCATGCACCACCCTAACGGGCGGCACCGCAAACCCGTCGAATCCCTCGCCGCGCGCCTCTGGCAGCTCGCCGCCGCCGTGCTCGCGACGGCCCTGGCCTACCTGCTCACTCCCGAAACCCCCGGGCCCGAACCCCGCGCGATCGCCCCGGCCCCCGCGCGCCCCGCGCTGACCCCGGCGTCCTCGGCGTCCTCGGCGAAGCCCGACGCCCCGGAACCCGGGCCGGACCCCGACGAGGTCGGCGGCGCCCTCGTCCGCCCCTACGTGCTCCCCCTCGTCCCCCGGCCACGATTCCCGGAGGGTGACCTCCTGGCGGGACCGGCACCGGGTGAGTTCGACGAACTGGCCGGGCTCATCCGCCACCACCTCGACCGATCCGGCTGAGCGCGCGCCGCCGAACCGGCTCCCCCTCGCGCGGGAGCCGGTTCCGCCGCACGGGTGAGGCGACCGGGCCACCGCCACCGGGACTCTGGGCGTGGGCCCGCCCGTCCCTCCCCACCCTCCCGAGGAGCCGCACCATGGCCGTTCGCCCGACCGACCATCCCACCCCGCCCACCACGACCGGCCGATCCCGGTGGCGCGACCTGCTCGCCCCCGTCCCCGGCGTGCCCCGATGGGCCGCGGTCGCCGCCTACACCGTCGTCCTGACCGTCGTGCCCTCCGGCCTGTGGCGCAGCCTGGGAAGCTTCACCGAGGCGGGCAGAGCCCACGGCAGGGGACAGATTCCCGCGTGGATCCCGATGGAGGCGTACACCGTCCTCCTGTCGGTCTTCTCCGTCGTGGTCGCCTTCACCGCCGTCGGGTTGGTCGCCGCATGGGGCGAGACCCTCCCCCGGTGGATCCCCGGCATCGGCGGCCGGAGGGTGCCCGCTCCCGCCGCCGTCATCCCGGCCGCGCTCGGATCGACCGTGCTGACGGTGATGTGGAGCGCCGTGTGGATCACGGGACTGTTCGGAGTCACCGTCCAGGGGGATCCGCTGCCGGGCGACTCCCCCACGGTGGAGCTGACCGGCCTGCCGTTGGCCGCGTTCTACGCCGCCTATCTGCCGCTCCTGTTGTGGGGTCCCCTCCTGGGCGCGGTCACCGTCGCCTACTGGCGGCGCCGGTCGGCGTGATCCCCGGCGGGCCCGGCCCCGGCCCGGCCGATCCCGGATGATCCGGGTCTCCCGAGCGTTCCGGGGCGGGCGGCGGCCGTGCGCGCCGCGCGGGAGAGGAACCCCGAACAGTGGCGGGCTACCGGAAGGGGACCGGACCTGGTGGGTGGGCGACCGGGTGACCCGCCGCCGCGTGGGCGACGTCGTCGCCGCCCGCCGCCGCGCCCGGCGTCAGCCGACGGAGCTCTCCGTGGTGTGGAACCACTCCTTGGCGCCCTGACCCTCGACGAGGATCACGACGACGACCAACAGGACGATGCCCAGGACCGCGTTCTGCCCCGTCAGCAGGTTCAGGACGGCGCTCACGAGACCGATCCCGACCAGCAGGCGCAGGAGCGTCTGCGTCCTGGCGCCTCCCCGACCCATGGTCACCAGCACGTAGCCCTCGAAGGCGACCATCGCTGCTCCGATGGCCATGAACAGTGCGACGGCTCCGTAGGGCATCCCGGCCTCGGCCTCCAGAGCGTTCTGGAGACGTCGGTCGCCCGACGCCGCGGCCAGTCCCAGCGTCGCGACACCGTAGACGAGGACGGCCAGGACCACTCTGACGGCGAGGATGACCCGGACCGCCTTGAGGCTTCCGGGCATGGGGAGCAGGGGGGTCATGGAGCTCACTCTCACGGGAGATGACGTTGCACCCGTTTGGACACTCCCCGTGTGTCTACCGTTCCGTAAAGTTCGCCCCTCCGCCGACACGGCGGAACGCCCCCGCGCGCCGAGCACGCGGAGGCGTTCGTGGACCCCGGTCCGGTCAGGAACCGCCGGTCGGCGCACCCTCCGGGCCGCCGTCCGCCCCGGCGACGTCCGACTGACCGGAGCGCTCGCGGATGGCGTTGACGATCGCGGAGAAGTCCCGCTCGGTCTCCAGCCCCTCGGCGAAGGCCGAGTAGATCCGGGCCGCGTGCAGCCCGATCTCGGCCTCCACCCCCGTGTCGCGCAGCGCGTTGGCCGCCAGGCCCAGGTCCTTGGCCATCAGCGACGCGGCGAACCCGGGCAGGTAGTCCCGGTTGGCCGGGCTGGTCGGGACCGGCCCCGGCACCGGGCAGTTGGTGGTCAGCGACCAGCACTGGCCGGACGCGGTCGAGACCACGTCGTACAGCGCCTGGTGGGTGAGCCCCAGCCGCTCGCCGAGCACGAACGCCTCGCTGACCGCGATCATCGACGCGCCCAGCACCATGTTGTTGCAGATCTTCGCGGCCTGCCCGCCGCCGGGCCCGCCGCAGTGGACCACCTTGCGGCCCATCGCCGACAGCAGTGACTCCACGTCGGTGAAGTCGGCGCCCTCCGCCCCCACCATGAAGGTGAGCGTCGCGGCGGTCGCGCCCACGACCCCGCCCGAGACCGGGGCGTCCACGGCGCGGTGACCGGCGGCGACGGCCTCGGCGTTGGCGGCGCGGGCGTCGGCCACGTCCACGGTCGAGCAGTCGACGAAGAGCGTCCCGGGGCGGGCGGCGGCCAGCAGCCCCGCGTCCCCGTCGGCGCCCAGGTAGGCGGCGAGCAGGTGTCGGCCGCTCGGCAGCATCGTGACGACCACGTCGGCCTTGGCGACCGCGTCCACCGCGCTGTCGGCGACGCGGACGCCCGCCTCGGCGGCCTTGGCGAGGGCCTCGGGCACCAGGTCGAACCCGGTGACCGTGTGCCCGGCGGTCACGAGGTTGGCGGCCATCGGCCCACCCATGTTGCCCAGTCCGACGAACGCGACGGCGGTCATGCGCGGCTCCCCTCGTCGATGAGTCCCAGTGGTCCGTCCGGCGCGGCCGTGAAGAACCGCGCCACGTGGCTGTCGGACACCTCCGCCAGCCGGTCCGGCGTCCACGTCGGGTTCCGGTCCTTGTCGATCACCTGCGCACGCACGCCCTCGACCAGGTCGGGTGAGGACAGCAGGGCGCACGAGACCCGGTACTCCTGTTCCAGGACCGCCTCCAGCGTGGGCAGTTCCCGGGCCCGGCGCAGCGCCGCGAGGGCGACCTTCACCGAGGTGGGCGACTTGCTCTCGATGACGTCGGCGGCGCGCGCGGCGTCCTTGTCACCGTGGGAGCGCAGCCGGTCGACGATCTCCTCGGCGGTGTCGGCGGAGTAGCAGGCGTCGATCCAGTGCCGGGAACCGGCCAGGTCACCGGCCGGGGCGGTCTCGGCGAACCGGCCGACGGCGTCGGCGACGTCCCCGGCGGAGGCGGCCTTGGTGAGCGCGTCGGCCAGGTCGGCCAGCCGCTCGGACGGGACGAAGTGGTCGGCGAACCCGGTGTACACGGCGTCCCCGGCGCCGACCGAGCCGGCGGTCAGGGCCAGGTGCGTACCGGTCTCCCCGGGGGCCCTGGACAGGAGGAAGGTACCGCCGACGTCGGGCACGAACCCGATGGTGGCCTCGGGCATGCCGACGGTGGAGCGCTCGGTGACCACGCGGACGCTCCCGTGCGCGGACACCCCCACCCCGCCGCCCATGACGACGCCGTCCATGAAGGCGACGTAGGGCTTGGTGAACCGGGCGATGTGGGCGTTGAGCAGGTACTCGTCGCGCCAGAAGGCGGCGGCCTCGCGGCCGTCCGCCCTGGCGCTGGCCTGGATGGAGCGGATGTCGCCGCCCGCGCACAGGCCGCGCTCCCCCGCCCCGTCGATGAGCACGGCGGCCACGGTGTCGTCGCCCTCCCACGCGGTGAGGGCGGCCTCGGCGTCCCGCACCATGGCGTGGTTGAGGGCGTTGATCGCGCGGGGCCGGTTCAGGGTGAGTCGGCCGAGCCCGCCCTCGACGCGCGCCAGAACCTCGGCGTCGGGCGGGGTGGGCGGTGCGGCTCCGGTGGACGTGGCGGCGGGTCCGGGTGTCTGGGACATCAGGCGGCCCCGGTGAGTCCGCGAGCGATGATCAGGCTCATGATCTCGTTGGTTCCTTCCAGGATTCGGTGCACCCGCAGGTCGCGGACGATCTTCTCAATCCCGTACTCGGTCAGGTACCCGTACCCCCCGTGCAGCTGGAGGGCCTCGTCGGCGACGGTGTACCCGGCTTCGGTGGCGAACCGCTTGGCCATGGCGCACAGCTGCTGCGCCTCGGGGTCTCCCGCGTCCAGGGCGGCGGCGGCCCGCCACAGCAGGGAGCGGGCGGCCTCCAGCTCCGTGGCCATCTCGGCGAGCCGGAACCGCAGCGCCTGGGCGTTGATCAGCGGTGATCCGAACGCCTCCCGGTCGGCCAGGTAGGCGGTGCTGGCCTCCAGGGCGGCCCGGCCCCCGCCGAGCGAGCAGGCGGCGATCCCGAGCCGGCCGCCGTTGAGGCCGTGCATCGCGATCCGGAACCCGTCGCCCTCCTCCCCCAGACGGCGGTCGGCGGGGACGCGGACGCCGTCCAGGATCACCTGGCGGGTGGGCTGGGCGTTCCAGCCCATCTTGGTCTCGTTGGCGCCGAAGGACAGTCCCGGGTCGTCGCGGTGGACGACGAACGCGGACACGCCGGAGGACCCGGTGTCCCCGGTCCGGGCCATGACCAGGTACACCTCCGAGGCGCCCGCGCCGGAGATGAACTGCTTGGTGCCGGTGATGACGTAGTGGTCGCCGTCGCGCTCGGCGCGCGTGCCGAGCGCGGCGGCGTCGGAGCCGGCGCCGGGTTCGGTGAGGCAGTAGCTGCCCAGGGTCTGGGCGGAGCAGAGGTCGGGCAGCCAGCGGGCCCGCTGCTCGTCGGAGCCGTAGCGGTCGACCATCCAGGCGACCATGTTGTGGATGGACAGGTACCCGGCGATGGACGGGCAGCCGGTGGCCAGGGCCTCGAAGACGATGGCGCCGTCGAGGCGGGTCAGGCCGGAGCCCCCGGAGCCCTCGCCGACGTACACGCCGCCCAGGCCGAGTTCGGCGGCCTTGCGGAGCACGTCCACGGGGAAGTGCTTGGCCTGGTCCCACTCGACGGCGTGCGGCGCGAGGTGCTCGCGGGCGAAGTCGCGGGCGGTCTCGGCCAGGATGAGCTGGTCCTCGGTGAGTGTGTTCAACTGCGGCCGCCTAGCGCATGACCGGGATCGTGAAGCTGGCGCCCTCCTTGGCCCCGGAGGGCCAGCGGGAGGTGACGGTCTTGGTCCGCGTGTGGAAGCGGATCGAGTCGGGGCCGTGCTGGTTGAGGTCGCCGAACCCGGACCGCTTCCAGCCGCCGAACGTGTGGTAGGCGACGGGGACCGGGATGGGCACGTTGACGCCGACCATGCCGGTGTTGACGCGCTGGGAGAAGTCGCGGGCGGTGTCGCCGTCACGGGTGAAGATCGCGACGCCGTTGCCGTACTCGTGCTCGCTGGGCAGGCGCAGGGCCTCCTCGTAGGTGTCCGCGCGCACGACGGAGAGCACGGGGCCGAAGATCTCCTCGCGGTAGATCCGCATGTCGGTGGTCACCCGGTCGAAGAGGCTGGGGCCGGTGAAGAACCCGTCCTCGTACCCGGGGACGGTGTGCCCGCGCCCGTCCACGACCAGTTCCGCGCCCTCCTCGACACCGAGGTCCACGTAGTTCTCGACCCGCTCCAGGGCCTCGCGCGTGACGAGCGGTCCGAAGTCGGCGTCGGGGTCGTGCGAGGGACCGACCCGGAGCGTCCCGATGCGCTCGGTGAGTCGGGCGACCAGCGCGTCGGCGGTCTCCTGTCCGACCGGGACGGCCACGGACACGGCCATGCAGCGCTCGCCCGCGGATCCGTAACCGGCGCCGAGCAGGGCGTCCACGACCTGGTCGAGGTCGGCGTCGGGCATGACGATCATGTGGTTCTTGGCCCCGCCGAAGCACTGGGCCCGCTTACCGTGCGCGGTCGCGGTCGTGTAGACGTACTCGGCGATGGGGGTGGAGCCGACGAACCCGACTGCGGCCACGCGGGGGTCGGTGAGCAGGGTGTCGACGGTCTCCTTGCCGCCGTTGACGACGTTGAGCACACCCGGCGGCAGCCCCGCCTCCAGGAAGAGTTCGGCGAGGCGGAGCGGGACGGAGGGGTCGCGCTCGGAGGGCTTGAGGATGAACGCGTTGCCGCAGGCGAGGGAGGGGGCGGCCTTCCAGAGCGGGATCATCGCGGGGAAGTTGAACGGGGTGATGCCCGCGACGACGCCCAGCGGCTGGCGGAGGGAGTGGACGTCGATCCCGGTCCCGGCGTTGTCGGTGAACTCGCCCTTGATCAGGTGCGGGATCCCGGCGGCGAACTCGACCACCTCCAGTCCTCGCTGGATGTCGCCGTGCGCGTCGGGGACGGTCTTGCCGTGCTCGGCGGACAGGAGCCGGGCGAGGGTCTCGCGCTCGCCCTCGACCAGTTGGAGGAAGCGCAGGAGGACGCGGGCGCGGCGCTGGGGGTTCCAGGCGGCCCACTCGGCCTGGGCGGCCTCGGCGTCGGCGATGACGGCCTCGGTCTCGGCCCGGTCCGCGAGGGGGACGCGGGCCTGGACGGTGCCGTTGTTGGGGTCGTGGACGTCGCCGAAGGCACCCGACCGCCCGGGGACGTGCTTTCCATGTACGAAGTGCGTGAGTTCGCGGGGCTCGTTGGGTTCGTGGTTCTCACTGACCATGGCGCACCAGCTCTCGTCTGGAGGTGGAGCGGGGCACGGGGGCACGGGGAACGGGGCCGCGATGGTGCGCGGCCGGCCGGGCGGCCCGTGGTGTCGGGTCGCCGGGTTCAGCGGTCGTGCCCGATCGCGGGCCCGGGCGGTGTTCCGTGCCCGGACCGGGTCGCGTGGGCACGTACCGGTGCCATGCGTGCTCGCTCCATCCTCGTGGATCACACGGTTGTCGACAGCCGCGGCCGGTATCCTGACTCCCGGATCAGCGCGCTCTCCCCGCCTTCCCGGCTGACGCCAGTGGCATCACCTGGGAGAGCACTTCCCGGACACAGTGGCGGGACCGTGCTGGACTCTCACCGGCTTCCCTGCACCGCGGCTCTGTGACGCCCACCATATAGTTGGACGTCCAAGTAAATCCAGAGCCCCATGAGTGTGACCCGGGCCACACGAGTGGACGGTGGTGCGGATGGGACCGGACCCCGACGGCCCGGGACGGCGGGAACACGGCCGGGCACGCGCCTGCGCACCCCCACCCGGAAGTGCTACCGGTCCAGTCCGGCGAGGAGCTCGTGGGCCTCGTCCAGGTGGGCGGGGACGGCCTCCGGCGCCCCCGAGAGGCGCATCGCGGTGAGCTCGCAGGCCATCGCGACGTGCGCGGCCAGGACGGCGACGACCTCCGTCGTGCCGGTCTCCACGAGCGCGTTCGCCAGCTTGTCGGCCCGGCACTGCCGCACCAGGAGGTAGCGGGACCTGAGCTCCCCGCTCTCGCGCAGCAGCCGCATCAGCACCGCGGCGTGGTCGGACGACAGACCGGCGTGCGGCCGGGCACCCGCCTCGCGCAGGAGCGCGACCGCGGCGCCGAGATCGTCCCCCACCGGCGTGGACGCCTTCTCCCGCACGTGGGCGCACGCACGGTCGGCCTCGTCCGCGTCGTCGGCGAACAGGACCTGTTGTTTGTCCCCGAAGTACCGGAAGAAGGTGGTACGCCCCACCTCAGCACGTTCGGCGATCTCAGCGACGGTGACGTTGTCGAATCCGCGCTCGGCGAAGAGCTGGAAGGCTGCCGACACGATCAACGCGCGGGCCTTGCGCCGTTTACGGGCGTGGAGGGTGTCCGGGGGGTGGTGCATGAGGCGACCCTATCGAGTGGGAACCCGGCTCTCCGTGAGACGCGGGACCATAAGGACTCTGGTCCCGAAACGCTTCGTGGGCACCGGGGTAGCGGGAAGTCGTTCGGCCGATCTGGTTGCGGACACGGGCGTCGGGCTCGACCGGGGGCCCCACGCGCATGTTCCGGTTGGCCCGGAATTTTATTGCAGAACCGGCGCCGGATGACAACCGCCTTCCGGACGCCGGCCGACGCCGACGTGGAATGTGGTTCCCCACTCACGAAGGTTATGCCACCAGCTGACAGGCCATTCTGCCAGGCGACCGAAATTCTACGCCCAACATAATGGTTAAGTCTCCTAACCGTAGTGGTGTGCGACAGTTCGCACGGCCTCCCGCCGAATGACACCACCCTGTGCCACAGTGGGAGACCTGGCTCACACCCTGGAGTTGGTTATGGCGTACCTCCTGGTCATCGGCACGCGCAAGGGGCTCTTCACCGCGGGGAGCGAGGATCGGCGGACCTGGGAGGTGACCGGCCCCCACCGGCTCGACTCGGCCGACTACGCGAGTATGAGCTCGGTGTACGCCGTCGGGGTCGACCCCCGCTCCGGCCGCATCCTCGCCGGGGCCGAGAGCTCGCACTTCGGCCCGAGTGTCTGGTACAGCGACGACAACGGAGCGTCGTGGCACGAACCGGACACCGCCCCCATCGCCTTCCCCGAGGACACCGACGCCTCGTTCACCCGCGTCTGGCAGTTCGCCTTCGGCTCCGAGCCCGACACGGTGTACGCGGGGGTCGAGCCGCACGCCCTCTTCCGGTCGACGGACGGAGGGCTGAGTTTCACACTGGTGCGCCCCCTCTGGGACCACCCCCACCGCACGGACTGGTTCCCCGGCGCGGGCGGTGGCGCGATCCACACCATCCTGCCGGGACTGCTGGGCTCCGGCGGGCGCTCCCCGGAGGCGATGACCGTCGCCATGTCCACCGGCGGCGTCTACCAGACCCGCGACGCCGGGGCGACCTGGGCACCCGCCAACAAGGGCGTCTCGGCCGTGTTCCTCCCGGACGAGGAACCCGAGTTCGGCCAGTGCGTGCACAAGGTCGCGGCCGCGCCGGACGGGGTCCTCTACCTCCAGAACCACCACGGGGTCTACCGCAGCGCCGACCCCGCCGGGCAGGGGTGGACGTCCATCGAGGGGGGCCTGCCCTCCAACTTCGGGTTCGCCGTGGTCGCGCACCCGGGTCGGCCGGACACCGCGCTCACCTTCCCGGTGCTCAGCCAGGAGGTGCACCTGCCGCCCGGCAACCGCCTGGGCGTCTACCGGACGGACGACGGCGGCGACGGCTGGCGTCCGTTCACCGAGGGCCTGCCGCAGGGCCCCTACTTCGGGATCGTCCTGCGCGACGCGGCCTGCACGGACGGCGCGGACGTACCGGGGTTCTACTTCGGCACCCGGACGGGCGACGTCTACGCCGCCACGGACGACGGGGACCGCTGGCACCAGGTGGCCGCCCACCTGCCCGACGTCCTGTGCGTGCGCGCCGTGGAGGTGTGAGATGCGCGTGACCGTCCACCTGCCGGGTCTGCTGCGGGCCGACGCGGAGGGCGCCGCCCACGTCCCGGTCGTGGTCGCCGACGGCACCGGGTTGCGGGGAGTGCTGGACGCCCTGGCCGACCGGCACCCGGGTCTGGACCGGCGGATCCGCGACGAGCGGGGCGCGCTCCGCCGGTACGTGAACGTGTTCGTCGACGGGGACGAGTGCCGGGGCATCGGCGGCCTGGAGGCGCCGGTCCCCGACGGGGCCGACGTCCGGCTCCTGCCCTCGGTGGCGGGCGGCTGAGCGGTGCCCTCCCGGGCCTGTGCTCCGCCTCGGCCCGGGTGCGAACGCCCCGAGGACGAGGAGCCCCCGTCCTCGCCCGCCACCACCGCCGACGGACGCCCGACGGCGCGGTGGCCGTGTGAGGAGCCCCGTCGGCGCCCTACCGCATCGGCATCGGCCGGAGGTGGGTGAGACTGCGCCAGACCCACTCCAGCGGGCCGAGTCGGAACCGGCGCGTCCAGAGCCGGGCGACGACGGCCATGAGGACGAAGTAGGCGGTGGCGATCGCGTACTGGCCGAGGAGGGTGATCCCGCCCTCGAAGGGGGACATGGACAGGAGGAACACGGCCGTACTGCCCAGGTACACGGTCAGCGTCATCCGGCCCAGCGGGGCGAACGCGCCCAGGACCCGCGAGGCGGCGCGCCCCCGGCCGACCAGCCACCAGACCAGCCCCAGGTAGAACAGGGCACCGCCGATCCCCGAGAGGGAGCCGCCCAGGGAGCCGAGCGCGTCCGAGCCCGGGTGCGTGACCGGCATACCGTCGGCCCCCAGGTGGACGGGGACGCCGTCGGCGTCCACCTCCATCGGGAACAGCAGGTCGGCGGCGAACATGGTGGCCAGACCGACCGCCTGGCCCGCGAGCCCCGACCAGACCATCCGGACCGGCAGCCGGGAGGGCCCACCCCGGTTCCCCGGAGCGAGCTCGGGGCGGCGGGCCAACCACACGCCGACGCAGAAGAACGCGAGGGTCTGCGGCACCAGGGCGACCAGGATCCACTCCCCGCCCCTCGGCACCAGCAGCTCCACCCCGGGCGCCACCGCGAACAGGGCGACGGCGGCGACGAGCGGACGGTACCGGGCCCCGGCCAGCAGGAGCGGCATCAGCGGGGCCAGGACGATCGCGGTGATCGCGTAGTGGGTGAGGATGTCGCCGTCGAACACGAGCAGGTGCGGTACGCCGAAGAGCAGGCCGAGCACGGCGTACCGGCGGAGCATCACCGCCATGGGCCGCTGTCCGCGCCGGGTAGCGCCGCGCCACGCGAACACGGTGCCCACGCCGAGCAGCACCATGAGCATGGCCCTGGCCTTGCCCGACATCAGGAGTGTGGCACCGGTGTCGACGACGCTGGTGAGCGCGGACACCGGCACGGCTCCGACGCGCTCGGCGGCGAACACGACGGCCGTCACGTTCATCATGACGACACCGATCATCGCGAGCCCCCGGGCGACGTCGAGGAAGGCCACCCGGGGAGCGGGCGGCGCCTGGGGCTCGGGGCGGGCATGGACTTCGGTCACGGTTTCCCCTCCTTGGTGGGCACCCGTCAACCCTCGCCCCCGAACCTCCCGGCGCACATCGACCGATCCGCCGACCCCCGCGGCACACCGTCTCCTCCTTTCGGTCGAGGCCGAGGGGACACCATGCGGCCTAGCCTGATCACCATGGCGCTGAACAGGGCGTTCGCCCGCATCACCGGACACCTCTCACACGTCGACGGCGGACTGCCCAGACCCGTCGCGTGGGCCGCGGCGGCCCTGTTGCTCCTGGCCTGGTCACTCGACCTCGTCGGCACCGTCCGGTCCTTCCACGTCCCCGGGGACTGGGCCGGTCCGCCCGACACGACCCTCTACGTCCTGCCGCTGGCGTCCGGAACCGTGCTCGTCCTCCTCTGCCTGGTCGGGCTCCTACCGCGCACCCGGGCGACCGCGACCGCGTTCCTCGGTCTGGGCGGCGCCCTGGCGGTGACGGCGGTGTCCGCGGCCCTGTGGTCCCCGCCCAAGGGCGAGTTCGGCTACGCCTTCCACCTGTCCGAGGTCCTCGGCCTGCTGCTCCTGCTGGCCCTGGTGGCGCTGCGCTGCCGGGTGTGGCAGATCGGCGCCGTCTCGGTGGCGGCGTACGCGGCCCTCCTGTCCGAGTACCTGCGGGAACCGTACTGGTCGAACCAGCTCTCCCTCTTCCTGGTGACCGTCGGGGCGGGCCTGGCCCCCGGGCTGTACATGCGGTGGCGGAAGGCCCGGCACACGGCCCAGGTCGAGGCGGTCCGGGCCCACGAGCGGCTGTCCCTCGCCCGCGACCTGCACGACGTGGTCGCGCACGAGGTCACCGGGATCGTGGTCCAGGTGCAGGCGCTGCGGCACGTCGCCGAACGCGACCCCGAGAGGGTACGCGCGGCGCTCCCGGAGATCGAGGCCGCGGGCACGCGCGCACTGGAGTCCATGCGCGGCCTGGTCTCCCGCCTGCGTGACCCCCACGAGGCCCCCCTCGCGCCCAACCCCGCGGAGGCGCTCACCCGGCTGGCCGCCCCCGCGCGCCCCGGGCGCCCCGAGGTCTGTGTGCACGTCAGCGGTGACCTGGGCGGCCTACCGCCCGCCGCCGGAACGGCGGTCCTGCGGATCGCCCAGGAGTCGGTGACCAACGCGCTGCGCTACGCGCGCGGCGCCGAGCGGGTGAGCGTGGTCGTGGAGGTCCTCGACGACGGTGTGCGCCTGCGCGTGCACGACGACGGGCACGGCGGCGCGGTCCCCGTGGGCGGCGGCTACGGTCTGGTCGGCATGGCCGAGCGGGCCAGACTGGTCGGCGGGGAACTGACCGCCGGACCGCTGGGACAGGCCCGGGGGTGGGTGGTACGGGCGTGGTTGCCGCTGCCCGGAGGAAGGGCGGACGGCCGGAACGGAGACGAGGACGCGTGACGATTCGGGTACTGCTCGCCGACGACCAGCAGATGGTGCGGACCGGGTTCCGCTACATGCTGGACGCCGAGGACGACATCGAGGTCGTGGGCGAGGCGGGCGACGGGGTCGAGGCGGTGCGGCTGGCGCGGGACCTGCGCCCGGACGTGACGCTCATGGACATCCGCATGCCGGGGGTGGACGGCCTGGAGGCCACCCGGCGACTGGCCGGGCCGGGGGTGGCCGACCCGCTGCGCGTGGTCGTGGTGACCACGTTCGACCTGGACGAGTACGTCCACGCGGCGCTGACCGGCGGGGCCGTCGGGTTCCTGCTCAAGGACGCGGGGCCGGCACTGCTGATCGAGGCGGTGCGCGCGGCTGCCCGGGGCGACGCCATGGTCTCCCCGCGGATCACCGTCCGGCTGCTGCGGCACTTCGCCGAGACGGGCCCGCGCCCGCGGAGGGACACGGCCGGGTTGACCGGCCGGGAGCTGGACACCGTGCGCGCGGTCGCGCGCGGGCTGACCAACACCGAGGTGGCCGCGGAGCTGCACGTCACGGTGAGCACGGTCAAGACGCACCTGGCGAGCGTCCAGAACAAGCTGGGGGCGCGCAACCGGGTCGAGATCGCCGCCTGGGCCTACCGCGGCGGCCATGTGGACTAGACCTACCAGGCGGCGGGCGCGTCGTCCTTCAGGAAGCGGCCGCACAGGTCCTCGCCGAGCTCGCCGCGGACGATGGGGTCGTACACGCGGGCCGACCCGTCCTCCAGGTCCGGCGAGGAGTACGTCGCCGTTTGACGAAAACGCCGACGCGTACACACATTGTGCGTACGATCTGGGGTACGACTACCACCATGAAGGCAGAGAGAATCCACCTGAGAGTCGACGACCAGCAGAAGGCTCTGCTTGAGGCCGCGAGCACCGCCTCGGGCAACACGGTCTCGGCCTTCGTCCTCGGTGCGGCCACCGAAGCAGCGGCGAACATACTGGCGGACCGACGTGTCTTCACGTTGAACGAACAGGAGTGGGCCGCCTTCGACTCGGCCTTGGAGCGCCCCGCCCGCGACATCCCTGGGTTGCGAGAGCTACTGGCCGGACCCACCGTGCTCGACGAGAACAGCTCTCAGCGCCATGAGGACGACACGTGAAACCGAGGTTCGGACCGGTCGAGCCGCTCACGGCGCACCACACGACCGCCGACTTCGACTGCGGATCACACGCCCGATCCGACTGGCTGACCGAACATGCGCTCCAAGCGCACCGCTCCGGTGGGTCGCGCGTCTATGTCGTAGGCGACGAAGGCTCGGGGACGGATCGCCCGGTGGTCGGCTACTACGCCCTGGCCGCCGCAAGCATCGCTCCCTCCGTGGCTCCCAGCCGGCTCCTGCGCGGAGCTGGCAGGTACCACCAGCCCGTCGTCATCCTGACCCGGCTGGGAGTCGACATCCGTGTCCAGGGGACGGGGCTCGGCAAGGCCCTCGTCGTCGATGCGCTGCGTCGGGTCGCGGTGGCTTCCGAAACGATCGGTGTCCGCGCTCTCCTCATCCACTGCGAGAGCGAATCAGCACGACGGTTCCACCTCGGCCTCGCTCAGTTCGAGCGGAGCCCGAGCGATCCGATGCACCTCGTACTGCTGATGAAGGATCTCCGCCGCGCACTCTCCTGATCCGTGAGTTCACCCGGAACGCGGACGGCCGTTCCCCTGACGCTCCTACCACTGGGCGGGCGCGTAGTCCTTCAGGAAGCAGCCGTACAGGTCCTCGCCGAGCTCGCCGCGGACGATGGGGTCGTACACGCGGGCCGCCCCGTCCTCCAGGTCCAGCGGCGCGTGGAACCCGGCGTCGGCGATCCGCTCCTTGTCCGGGTGCGGCCGCTCGTCGGTGATCCAGCCCGTGTCGACGCTGGTCATGAGGATGCCGTCGGACTCCAGCAGCTCCTGGGCGCTGGTCCGCGTGAGCATGTTGAGCGCGGCCTTGGCCATGTTGGTGTGGGGGTGGCCCGCACCCTTGTAACCGCGGCCGAAGACGCCCTCCATGGCGGACACGTTGACGACGTAGGTACGCCGCGCGGGGGAGGCCGCCAGCGCGGGGCGCAGCCGGTCGACGAGCATGAACGGGGCGCTCACGTTGCACAGCTGCACCTCGAGCATCTCGACGGGGTCGACCGCGCCGACCTTCCGCGTCCAGCTGTTGACGGGGGCCAGGTCCGGCACCAGCCCCCCGGCGTCGATGGCGTTGCCCGCCCGCACCCGCTCCATCGAGGCCGAACCGGTGGTCAGGGCCAGCGAGGTGAGCATCTCCGGCGTGAGCGCGTGCGGGGCGACCTGGAGGTCCGCCTCCCGGTCCTGCGCACCCTCCAGGGCGCGGGACCGCACTCCCCCCAGGACCAGCGGCTCGGGCAGGCCCTCCCCGGTGAGGGGTTCGGCCTCGGCCGCGATGAGCGGACCGTAGGAGCCCGGCGAGCGCCGCACCGTCTGCGCCGCGTTGTTGATGAGGACGTCCAGCGGCCCCTGCTCGGCCACGCTGTCGGCCAGCCGCAGGACCTGGGCGGGGTCGCGCAGGTCGACGCCGACCACGCGGAGCCGGTGCAGCCACCGGTCGCTGTCCGGCATCGCGGAGAACCGGCGGACGGCGTCCTTGGGGAACCGGGTGGTGACGGTGGTGTGCGCACCGTCGCGCAGCAGACGCAGCGCGATGTACATGCCGATCTTGGCGCGGCCGCCGGTGAGCAGGGCGCGCCGCCCGGTCAGGTCGGTGCGCGCGTTGCGGCGCTCCCGGTTCAGGTCCGCGCACGCGGGGCACAGCTGGTGGTAGAAGGCGTCGACCCGCGTGTACTTCTCCTTGCACACGTAGCAGGGCCGGGCCTTCCTGAGCACACCGGCCAGAGCCCCCTCGGCTCCGCTGGTCAGGGCACGGCCGTTGGTCTCGTCGTCGATCCGGTCCGGGGCGGCGGTGGCGGTCGCCGCGAGCACGGCGTCGTCGTGCGCCTTCACCGCGGCACGGCGGGCGCGCCGCCGCTGCTCCTTCACGATCTTGAAGAGCTTGGCGGAGGCCCGTTGCAGTACCAGCGAGTCCGGGTGGTCCGTGGGCAGCCGCTCCACCTGTTCGAGCACGTCCAGACACACGCGCAGGTGCTCCGGGTCGACTCCGGCCTGCGTCGTCTCCGTCACGTCTTCCGTCACCGCTGACTCCACCGCTGTCCTCCACTGCCCCAGGAGTGGGGCCAAAAGGAACCATATGCGCACCCGGGGACCGGGCGGGGAACGATCCGGTGTGGGACGGGGGCGACCATGGAGGTGAGCGGGTGCCGTGGGACGAGAGGAAAGACGTGAACAGAGCGACCAGTGACGTGCGGGCCGAGGACACGGGCGGCACGCCCGAACTCGTGGTCCTGCTCGACGAAGGACACCGGGCCGTGGGTGTGGCCGACAAGGCCACCGTGCACGGCGCGGACACCCCGCTGCACCTGGCCTTCTCCTGCTACGTCCTGGGGCCCGACGGTCGTGTCCTGGTCACCAGGCGCGCGCTGGCCAAGACCACGTGGCCGGGTGTGTGGACCAACAGCTGCTGCGGCCACCCGGGACCGGACGAGGGGATGGAGGAGGCCGTACGGCGCCGGGTCGGCCAGGAGCTGGGTCTGGAGCTGACGGAGGTCCGGCCCGCGCTCCCGGAGTTCCGCTACCGCGCGGTGTCGGCGGAGGGGATCGTGGAGAACGAGTTCTGCCCGGTGTTCTGGGCCCGCACGGCCGGGGAGCCCTCTCCCGATCCCGACGAGGTGGCCGAGTACGCGTGGGTGGAGTGGCCCGACCTGGTGGCGCTCGCCACGCGGTCCCCGTGGGCGATCAGCCCGTGGGCCGCCGAACAGATCCCCTCCCTGGGCGCCGCGGGGCCGGTTCCCCTGGTGTGACGGTTCGGGCGCCGGCAGGGTGCCGCAAGACGAGTCGAGCCGCGGGCGGGGAACGAGCGGCAGGCGAGGACGAGGACGAGGCATCCCTGCCTTCGGGGCGCCCGAACACGGGCCAAAGCGAAGCGGAGGCCCAAAGCAAGCACAGCTGCGGGTTCTGCGGGTAGGACGGTGTTCAGCGTCCCCTCCCCCGGTAGGAGCAGAGCAGATGCCATCTCGCCCCGTCGCCCTCGCCTTCGACGTCCTCGACACCCTGTTCCCGCTGGGCCCGCTGGAGTGGCGGTTCCGCGAGGCGGGGATCCCCCGCGTCCTCATGACGCGCTGGAGCGACCACGTGCTGCGTGACGCCTTCGCCCTGGCCCTCCTGGGCGGCCACCGCTCGTTCGAGGACGTGGCCCGGGGGTCGCTCAGGGACATCACGGGGCACCAGATCGCCCCGGCGGCGGAGGACGCCGTCATCGAGGGGATGTCGCGGCTCGAACCCCGGCGCGAGGCCGCGGCGGCCCTGACCGCGGCGCGCGAGGCGGGCCTGCGGGTGGTGACCCTCGCCAACGGCGACGAGCGCCCGACCCGGGAGCTGCTGGAGCGGGCGGGGCTGCTCGACCTGGTCGACGGGGTGTTCGGCGGCGCGTCGGCGGGCGCCTGGAAACCGGCCGCGGCGCCCTACCTCGCGACGGCGCGGGAGTTGGGGGTCGAGCCGGGCGGACTCGGCCTGGTCACCGCGCACGGGTGGGACGTGGGCGGCGCGGCGCGCGCCGGACTGGTGACCGGGTGGTCGGCCCACCTGGAGGGCCGCTTCCCGGCGGTGTTCCCGGAGCCGGACGTGTCCGGCCGGGACCTCGACCGGGTGGTGGAGGCTCTGCTGGACCTCCCGTCGGGGACGGTGATCCGCCGGAAGAGCGGGCGGCGCACGGACGTTGCCTCCGGATATGAGGATCGGTGAGGCATCCAGGGCCAGCGGCGTGAGCGTGAGGTCGTTGCGGTACTACGAGGACGAGGGACTCATCGTCCCCGGCCGCCACGGCAACGGGTACCGGGACTACTGCCGCTCCACCATCGACCGGGTCCTCGTCATCCGCTCGCTGCTGGAGTCCGGGCTGCCGGTGCGGCTGGTCAGGGAGGTGCTGCCCGGACTCGCCGACGAACCCGGCGCCGACGCGGGCGTGTCGTGCGCGGAGTTCCTGGACGAGGTGCGGCGGCACCGCGACCGGCTCGACGCCCGTATCACCGTCCTCAGCGACCAGCGGGCGGCCCTGGACGCCTATCTGCGCGAGGCCCACCGCTCCGGCCGATGACCGCCGCTTGACCCTGACGCAAGTGTGAGGGTCCTACCTTCCGGTGTATGGAGATCGACGAGCAGCGACACACGCATGAGCACACGGGGCGGGCACTGGTCCAGCGGTCGCACCGGGGTCCGGAGGACCTGGTCCTCACCACCGACCACCGCCGCCCCGCCCCGGGCCCCGGTGAGTACCTCGTCCGCGTCGGCGCCGCCGGGGTCAACTTCGCCGACGTCATGCAGGCCCGCGGCGCCTACGGGGACGGCCCGCGGGCGCCGTACGTGGCGGGTTTCGAGGCCGCCGGGGAGATCGTGGGCGTCGGACCAAACGTCCGGAGCCCGCTCCCACCCGGCACCCGCGTCGTCGGGACCGGTCCGGGGGCCTTCGCGGAGCACATGACGATGCCGGCGGCGGGTGTGCTCCCCGTCCCCTCCGGCTGGAGCGACGCCGAGGCGCTCGGCATGGTGCTGAACTGGGCGACCGCGCTGGCCGCGCTGACGACGGTGGGCGGGGCCGGGGCCGGTGACACGGTCCTCGTCCACGCCGCTGCCGGGGGCGTGGGGCAGGCCGCGGTCCGCCTCGCCCGCCACTACGGCGCCCGCGTGATCGCCACGGCCTCACCGGCCAAGCACGACACCGTCAGGGCGCTCGGCGCCGACGAGGTCCTGGACGGCGCGCGCCCCGATCTGGCCGCCGAGATCACCCGCCTGACCGGTGGCGTCGACCTGGTCCTGGAGTCCGTGGGACGGGCCACGTTCGAGGCCAGCCTGTCGGTCACCAAACCCTTCACCGGGCGGGTCGTGGTGTTCGGCGCCGCGTCCGGCGACGCCGCCCTGACCACGCACGACCTGGTGTTCAGGCACCGGGTCCAGGTCAGGGGCCTGCACATCGGCGCGCTGGCGGCCGAGGCCCCGTCACTGTACCGATCGCTGCTCACCGAGATCGAGGCGCTCATCGCCAACGGTGTGTACCCGCCCGGCACCCCGGAGGTGCGTCCCCTGGCCGAGGGACCCGCGGTGCTGCGGGAGCTGGCGGCGGGCCGGACCCGCGGCAAGCTCGCCCTCGACCCGTGGCGTTAGGGGCCGTCCCATCGCCCCGTCCTCACTCCTCCCAGGACCGGTCGTACTGGGGGTGGTTCCGGTACACGGTGGCCAGGTACTTCACCGCCCGGCGCCAGGCGAGCAGTTCCGACCACGGGTCGCCGCCGCCCCCGGCCGACGGGACGGGCCCGGGTTCGAGGGTGCGCATGCTGGCGGTGTGGGCCCTGGTGTACCCCTCCACGATCATGCGCTTGGCCGCCACCTCGGCCAGCGCCCGGTCCCGGCCGCGGGCTCCCGCGGGGACGGCCCTCGACGCGCGCTCGTCCTCGTCCAGACGCGCGTTGAGGAACTCGACGATGGTCAACGCAACGACTCCCCTCCGGTCACCGTACGGCCCTGCACCCGGCCCAGTATCCGCCATCGTCCTGTGACGATCCACTCACCCTCAGGGACAGCCCTCGAACTGCGGAACGCTCGTGACGAGGTCCAGGCCGGTCTCGCCGAACCACGTCTCCAGCAGCCGGGCGGCGGTTCCGTCCTGGTACATCTCGGTGATCGCCTTGTTGACCGCCTCGCACGCGCGCACGTCGCCGTGCGGCAGCCCGACGCCGTACTTCTCCTCGGTGAACGGGTTGTTGACCAGACGGAAGGTGTCCGGGGTCTGGGCGAGGAAACCCGCGAGGATCAGGTTGTCCGTGGACATCGCGTCCACCTCCCCCTCGCGCAGGGCGTCGGCGCACGCGCCGTAACTGGGGGCGTCCGTCTGCTCGACCCGGATTCCGAGCCCCTCGGTGATCCGCCGCGCCGAGTTCGACCCCATCCCCTGGCACAGACGGAGCCCCTCCAGGTCGCGCACGTCACCGATGTCGGTGTCCTCGGCCCGGACGAGCAGGTCCTGCTGGGCCACGTAGTACGGCCCGCCGAAGGTCACCTCGGCCTTGCGGGCCTGGGTGATGGAGTAGGTCGCCACGACCATGTCCACCTCACCGCTGATGAGCATGTCCTCGCGTTCGGCGGAGGTGACCCCCACCAGCTCCACACGGTCGGCGGGAAAGCCCAGGCGCTCGGCCAGGTAGTGGGCGACGTCCACGTCGAAACCGGTCAGCTCGCCGCCGGGGCCCCGCAGACCGGTGCCGGGCTGGTCGTACTTGACGCCCACGGTGATCGACTCCGCGTCGAGCACCGAGGCGTCCTCGCCCAGTGCCTCGGAGCACGCGGACAACCCCAGCACCAGGGCGGCCGCCACCGCGGCGGGGCGCTGTCGCAACCTCATCGGCCCGTTCCTCTCTCGGTCGTCAGCGGTACTCGGCCAGCCGGGGACGGACCCCGAGCGCGATCAGGACGAGCACGGCCAGGGTGAACACCGGAAGCCCCGCCCGCCACGGGGACAGCACCGAGTCACCGCGCGCGATGCCCTCGACGAAGACCTCCCGGTGCAGGTCGGTCAGTCCGTCCAGCGCGGCGACGTAGGCCGGGAAGGTGCCGTCGCGGGAGTCGGCGACCGCCATGCGGGTCTCGACGGCGGTGGCCAGGTCGCCGTCGCGGGCGGCGGCGCGCAGGTCGCGGTCGGCCGCGTGCAGCCGGTCGTAGGTCTCCAGCACCTCGGCGAGCGCGTCCTCCTGCCCGGGCAGCAGTGCCCCCTGCGCACGCTCGCCGAGGTACCCGAGGGTGCCCGGGTCATCGTCGTCGGGGTCCTGCGCCCCCGGGAGTTCGGGGTAGGCCTCGGCGACCTCGTCGACCGCCGCGTAGTACTGGTCCAGGTTCTCGGCGGGCCGGAACAGCACCTGCTGGGCGCGCTCCAGGTAGACCTGCTGGTAGTTGTCGGCCAGCTCGGGGTCGCCGAGGAAGCGGCTCTGGTCGGCCTGCATGTCGGTGGCGATCGCCCCGGCCCGCGCCAGCGCCATCGCCGCGTCCAGCCCCTCCTCCTTGGCGGCGCGCTGGTGTCCGTTGCTGAGTTCGAGCGTGACGACGACGCCGACGGTCAGGACGAGGACCCCCGCGGTCGCGGCCAGGAGGGGGATGTTGAGGCGGCGGCGGAAGCGCACGCGCAGGTAGAGCTGGAGCGCGACCAGCGCCGCGATCGCGGCCGCGCCGACCGCGCCGACCGTCAGCATCCCCTGCGCGACCGAGCGCTGCCCCTCCTCGTGGTTCTCCCGGACGATCGCGGAGGAGTCCAGTCCCAGGTTGAACGCCTTGGGCAGCAACTCCGTGTGCATCAGCTGGGTGGCCCGCCGGTACTCCTCCAGCGCCTCGTCGTCCACCCTCCCCGGCGGCGCCTGCGCCTCGTCGTTGAGCAGGCGGGCGCGGGAGGCGAGCCGCTCGTAGGAGCCCATCCCGTCCAGGAGCGCCTGGACGGTGCGCTCCTCCACACTGTCGCCCTCGGTGAGCGAGGCGGCGTGGAGCAGGGCCTCGTTGGCCTGGCGCCGGCTGGCCTCGAAGCGGTCCAGGGCGTCGGCCCGCCCGGACCCCAGCCCGTGGTCGGTCCCCATGAGCAGGACGTCGGCCATGCGCGCGTCCATGTCGGCCAGGGCCAGGTACAGGTCGGTGGTGGCCATGGCGCGCGGACCCGCGTCACGGCCGAGCACGTCGAGCCCGGACCGGGCCTGGCCGAGGGTGGTGTGCGCGGAGGCGAACAGCCCCGCCACGGCGACGACGCACACCACCGTCAACGTCCACACCCGGGCCGGGGTGGAGTTGGGCCGGAACCGGCGGCGCCCGGACCGGGGCGGGCTCCCCGTGGCGCGGTCGGTCACCGGGGCTCACCCCTTCTGCACGGTGATGGCAGTCCACGCGCCGACGTAGATCCGGTCACTGTCATTCAGGGGAACCTCCACGTTGCGGGGGATGGGGTTGAGGGCCCCGTTGATCGTCGTGCCGTTGACCGACCCCGGATCGAGGACCGCCCAGGTCCCACCCGACGCGGGGAGCAGGATGGCGTGGACGCGGGAGATGGCGGGGTCCCCGCCGGGGCCGCCGAGGTCGATCTCGGGGGTGAACCCCCGTCTGGCGCTGTGCCGACCGATGTGCACGCGCTCGCCCTGGAGCGTGACGCGGCGCTGCCGGTGGTGTGCGGGGAAGGGGAGCTGGGAGGGGTCGAGTCTGCCCTGGTCGGCCAGGTACTGGTAGTAGGCGGGGTCGGCGGTCACGATCGCGATCCACGGGACCCCGTGGTCGGGGTCCTCGTGTCCGGGACGGCCTCGGCGGCCCCCGGAACGCGAGGCGAAGTCGAACCCGCACTCCTCGCAGAAGCGGCCGGTGCGGGACGTGGAGCAGGCCGGGCACGGGCCGCCCCGGGGTTCGATCACGGACCCGGGGGACGGTGGCGCCGCGGCGAGGTGGGGCTCCGCGGGATGCGGCCGGTGGGGCGAGGTCGGCAGGGTCGGGTGCAGCCGCAGGCCGCAGACGTCGCAGACATCGGCCGTGACGGACCTGTGGCCGGAGGGACAGCTCGGCATGGTCCCTCCTACCCGGCGCCCGGGGCGTCGCAGGATGGGGCCTGGGCGCGGCGGGAGGGTCTGTCGGGGTGGTCAGACCTGTCCGGCACGGGGTCCCCCCTGTCCTGCGGACACCGGTACGACCACCACGGTGACGTTGTCCCTGCCTCCGGCCTCGAGGGCGAGGTCGACGTACCTGCGGGCGGCCTCCAGGGGAGCGGTTCCGGCACCGGGGACGGCGGCGGTGAGGTCGGCGGCCTCCGGGTAGTAGTTCCACAGGCCGTCGGTGCAGAGCACGACGGCACCGGGCCCGGTGGGGGTGATGGTACAGACGTGCGCGTCGACCTCACCGGAGTCGGCACCCATCCAGGCGACGAGGGCGTGCGCGTTGGCCGAGCGCATCGCCTCGTCCCGGGACAGCATGCCCATCTGCACCATGGCCTCGCTCCAGGAGTCGTCCCTGGTGAGGAGGGCGGACGCGCTGGCGGCGGGGCCGCCGGACAGCCAGTAGGCGCGGCTGTCGCCGACCCACCCGACGGTGACGGTGCCGGTGTCGGGGCGCACGACCGCGGAGACGAACGTGCAGGCGGGCGCGGAGCGGGGCGACTCGGCGATCGCGGCCACGGCGCGGGCGGCGCGGGTCATCGCCGCGCCGGTGGCCTCGCGGGGGTCGGCTCCCTGGCGCATGCGCTCGGTGAGGACGGCGACACCGGCCTCGGCGGTCACCCGGGAGGCCTCGTCGGGCCGGGGCGAGGTGGACACGCCGTCGCAGACCACGACGACGACCGCGCCGGGCGCGTGGGGGTCGTCGGCGGGCAGGACGCGGACCGCCATGGCGTCCTCGTTGCGTTTGTGCCGGAGCCCGCGGTCGCTGACGCCCGCGGCGCTCTGGGTGGAGATCTCCACGTGGTCGCGCCCGGTGGGCTGGAGCAGCCCGCACGTCGTGCAGTACCCGTCACGCACCCGGCCCGGGCACCACGTGCAGAGGGCGGGGTTGGTGGGGGTGACCGGGACGCTGCCGCTGGCGGGCGGCGGCCACTCCGGCGCGGCCGGGGCGGACCGCTCGGGTGGACCCGCGGGTCTGGGGGGTCCGGAGGTCCCGGCGGGGACCCGGGGATCGGCGGGGCCGGGGCGCTCCCTCCCCCGGACGGGAAGGACGGCGTCGCGCCGTAGGGGCTGGGTGGCCAGGGCGTCGGCGCGGTCGTCGAACTTCTGGCGCGTGGCGCCGGACAGGCTGACCTGGGGGGCGGTGGGCGCACCCTCCTCGGGGGTGAGGCCGGGGCGTCCGCCGTCGTCGGACCTCGGGCGGGTCGCGCCGGACAGGCTGACCTGGGGAGCGGTGGGCGCACCCTCCTCGGGCGTGAGACCGGGGCGTCCCCCGTCCTGGGGGCCGGGGATCGCTCCCGACATGCTCGCCTGGGGTGCGGTGGGCACCCTGTCGGGGTTCTCGGCGGGAGCGTCCCTGATGTCGCTCGGGAGGGTGCGGCCGCACCCCTCGCAGAAGCTGTCACCAGCGGTCACTCTGTCGGCGCAGGCAGGACAGGTCCGCACCTTGGACATCGACGTACCTTCGATTCTCACAGCAGCGTCACGGGGCGTAGGGAGTTGGCCTTGTCCACGAGTTCGTGGCGTTCACGCACCGAGGCGGCGCGATGAGCCAGAGTACGGTAGCGCCGCTCCAGATTGGCACGCACGCCGTCCTCCGAGAGCGGCGCGCCCAGGAGCACCCGGTCCACCGGGGCCCGGCCGCCCTCACCGAGCCAGGCCAGGACGTTCTCCAGGACCCGCGCGGCGAGCCGGTCGGTGGACTCCCCGTCCAGACCGAGCCGTTCCAGGCGTTGGCCCGCCTCCAGGAACTCCTTGGCTCCGTTGGAGCGGTGCCGGGCGGACAGGACGGCCACGAGCGCGGTCTGGGCGTGCACGTACCGGCTGGACAGCTCGGGCACGGTGTCCAGGACCGCGATCGCCGCCCCCCGGTCGCCCTGGGCGAGGCGGATCCGCGCCAGGCCGAAGGCGGCGCTGACGAACGAGTGGTCGGTGTTCCACACCGTCCGGTACTGGCGGGCGGCGGTCGCGTGGTCGCCGACCCGTTCACTGGCGACGGCCAGGCCGAGTTTGGGGGCGCTCTCCCCCGGCAGGTAGTCGTAGATCTGGTCGAAGTGCGCACCGGCCTCACCGAAGCGGCCGTCGCTCAGCGCGGCGACGGCGAGGTACCACCTGGTGCGCCAGTCGCCGGGAACCCTCTCACTGAAGCGGTTCAGGACGTCCATGGCCTCGCTGTGGCGGCCCGCCGTGATGAGCGCGCGGCACAGCATGAGCAGGGTCTCGGGTGAGGGGGCGGCCATGCCCTGGAGGATGGGGATCAGTTCCTCGTCGGTCAGGGAGGAGAAGCCCCGGAGGTGCTGGGCCGCCGGGTCGTCGTCGTGGATGGCGGGCCTGGGCAGGAGCGCGGCGGCCTCGACGGGCGGGGGCGGGGTGAGCAGCCGGTCGGCGTCGAACGCGCCGACCTCGGTTGCGCCGACCGTGTTCTCCCCGCCGAACAGGCTGGAGGGGGCCGGGTGCGGCACCCCGTCCTTGTCGGAGAGCACCTCGCGCAGGACACCGGTGAGCTGGACGGACATCTCGTCGGCGTCGCGGAAGCGGTGCTCCGGTTGGGCGTGTGTGCTGCGGCGCAGCAGCCGGTCGAAGGACTCGTGCCGCCTGAGCAGCGGCACCGTGTCGGCCGGCGGGAGCGTGTGCGCGTGCTCGTGTCTGGCGTCGAACCGGAAGCTGAGGACGGCCAGGCTCCGTCCCACGGAGTAGAGGTCGGAGCCGACCGAGGGACCGGGCGAGCGCAATTCCTCCTCCGGCACCCGGTAGCCGGGGGTGGTGTAGACGGAGCTGGAGGTGTCGTCACTGCGCCGGACGCCGCCCAGGTCGATGAGCTTGATCTGCTCCTCGCTCTGCATGACGTTGTCCGGCTTGAAGTCGCAGTAGAGGAGGCCCTTGCTGTGCAGGTAGCCGAGGGCGCGCAGGCTCTCCAGGCCGTAGGCGATGACCTGTTCGACGGGCAGGACCCCGTTGCCGTCACCCTGCTCGCCGCGTTCGGTCAGCAGCTGCCGCAGCGTCTTGCCGCCGACGTACTCCATGACGATGTGGCCGGAGGGGATGCCGGTGTCGGGATCGGGGTGCTGGGAGAAGTTGATGATCTTGACGGTGTTGGGGTGCTCGACCTCCGACAGGAACGCGCGCTCGGCGGCGGCCGCCTTGTGCGCCTCCGCGTCCCCGGAGTTGAGCAGCCCCTTGAGCACGACCCAGCGGTCGTTGACGTTGCGGTCCCTGGCCAGGTAGATCCAGCCGAGTCCGCCGTGCGCGATACAGCCGAGCACCTCGTACTGCCCGCCGACCAGGTCTCCGGGGGCGAGCTTGGGCGTGAAGGAGAAGGGGGTTCCGCAACAGCGGCAGTACCCCTCGGTCCGACCGGGACGACCGTCGCGGGAACGACCGACGCGCTCGTTGCAGACCCCGCAGAAACGGTTCTTCTCGGCGACGACGGGCTCGGTCATGACCGCCTCGGCGGGGTCCCGGTAGGGGACGATGGGCACCTGGACCATGCCCATGCCGAGCATGCCGCGCGTGGAGCGGCGGCCGGTCAGGACCGACTGCGCGCCCGCGCCGCGCACTCTCCCGGTACCCGTGGTGCCGCCGGACGGCGCAGGTGCCGCGGCGTCGGATCCCGGCGTCGGACGCGGCACCGGAACGTCGGGGACCGCGCCCGGTGGTGGCGGACCGGCGGTCGGCGCCCCCTGGGGAGGAGGTACGCGGGGATACGGCGGGGGACCGGGGGACCGCGTCCCCGGGGTCGGCCGGGTCGCGTGCGGGGGGTTCAGGAGGACCTGTTCGGTCCTGGCGTGGAGTGCGTCGACCGGCTCCTCGCCGCAGGTGCGGCAGGAGCCGTCCTCGACCCGGCCGTCGCAGCCGGGCTCCGTGCACGTGATCGTCATGTGCTCACACCGCCCTCACTTCCACCGTCCGGTTCTTCGAGCTCGGAGGGGGTTCCGATATCGGGGAGGTCGATCCCGGACACCTCCTCGAACGCGTCGCGGTAGGAGGCCAGCGCGACGGTGGCGGCGCGCAGGTCGCAGGGGACCGACCACAGTTCCCAGTGCGCGGCGCCGTGCAGCGCGGCGAGCCGTGGGACACCGGCCAGACCGAGCCGGACGGCGAGGGCGCGGAAGGAGTCCAGGCGGCCGCGCAGCTCGGCCCGGCACTCCAACAGGCGGGTGAGCCCGACCTCGCGGTCGCGGGCGGTGTCGGCGGCGAGGTGGACGGCTCCCTGGAGTTCGCCCAGACGGGCGCCGAGGTCGCGCCAGCGTCCGTCGGCGCGGAGGAGGTCCAGCTCGGCCACGGCCGAGCGCAGGCCGGGGACCGGGTCGGGGATGTCGCGGACCTCGGGTGAGGAGACCTTGCTGACGACACGGGTGCGCAGGCGGCGGGCCCGCTCGACGACCCTCTCGACGTCGTCGACGGCGGAACGGAGGCGTTCGACCGTCTCCTGGTAGGAGTCGCGCATGCGGAGGGCGTCGCGGAGCTGGCCCCGGGTGCGTTCCAACCGCCCGCGCAGGAGCTCCATCTCCGCGGTGACCACACGCCCGTCGACGACGAGCGACAGTGGATCGCGGCGGATCACCTCACCGATCCGGAAGAGGTCGGCGCGCAGGTCCTCGTTCTCGTCCTCGCCGAGGCCGACCATGTCGGCGTACGTGCAGATCTCGTGCCACATGGACTCCAGCTCGCCGAGCCGGGGATGGAGCGCGTCCCAGGCGGTCTCGACCGCCGAGATGGCCTCGGTGACCTCCTCGTAGTCGGCCGTCACCCGGGCGATGGCCTCCGCGAGGGTGATCCGTTCCCCGGCTGCGCCCGGGCCCGCCTCGGCGGGTGGCAGCACCACCGAGGGGCCGCCGAGGAGGCGGGTGAGTTCGTCCAGGGCGTCGGGGTCGCCCGAGGCGCGCAGGTCGGTGGCGCGTTCGACCACGTCCCGCACGAGGGGGTGCACCGCCCACAGGCTGCGGACGCGCACGTCCGCCCGCTCCCAGCGCTGCCTGGTGCGCCCGACCAGGTCCGCCTCCCTGAGCAGGCGGTGGCCGACGTGGCCGTCCAGGTCGGTGCGCTGGAGGGTGATCCGGTCGGCCTCACCGCGCACGCGGTTGAGCGCGTGGTCGATGCCCTCCCAGCTCATCGGAGGCATCCGTGCCCCTGGCGCGCTCCCCACCTTCCCTATCACTCCCCGTGTCACGCGCCCACGTCCGATACACGTGAACGGCCCAGTGCTCCCGGTGTCCAGATACGAGTCTGGCGGCCGCCCTCCCGAACCACAAGGGCGTCCCGGTGTTCGGCCGCGACCGGCCACGGGGGTCTACCCTCGGGCCACCAACCCCAGTGCCGGAAACTTCGGAGGAACCATGGCCGACCGTGCGGTGACGCTCGTCATCTCGATCCGTGTGTCGCCGGGGTGCCGGGAGGACTTCCTCGCCGGGATCTCGCGCAACGCCGCCGCCGCGCTGCGGGACGAGCCCGGGTGCCTGCGGTTCGAGGTCTCCCGGGACGCGGCGGACCCGGACGTGTTCTGGGTCTATGAGGTGTTCGCCGACGAGGAGGCGCTCCGAGCGCACCGCCGGGCGCCGCACTTCCTCGCCTGGCAGGAGGAGAAGGCCGCGTTGGTCGTTCCCGGCAGCCAGGTCGACCGTCTCGGCACCCGCGTCGTCGGCGGCCCCTGAACCGCGCCGCAGGCGTCCGTTGAGGGCGGTGGCGGGCGACGGGCGGGCAGAACCCCTGCCCTCGCCAGCGCCCGAACACGGGCCGAAGCGCAGCGGAGGCCCCAGGCAGACGTTCGGGCGCCGACAGGGTTGTGCACAACGAGGCGAGCCGCGAGCGAGGAACGAGCGACAGGCGAAGCCGAGAAGGAAGAACCCTGCCCTCGGCAGCGCCCGAACACGGGCCGAAGCGCAGCGGAGGCCCCAGGCAGACACCGTCAGGTGGCGACGGGCCCCGGTGGCTCCTCGCCCCCGTCCGGCTCCGTCCCCCCGGGTTCCCCCCGCACATGGTTTCCGGGCGGGGCGAAGGCCTCGGCGACCCCGCGCAGCCGGAAGCCGGCCACCGCGAGCACCGCGCCGAAGATGATCGCGTAGACCCCCACGACGAGCACGATGGCCTGTGCGCCCTCCAGGGGCCAGAACCACAGCAGCAGGCCGAACACGACCGACAGCGCGCCGACGAAGATGAGCAGCCACTCCGAGCTGATGTGCGCCCGCAGGCGGACCGCGGTGACGATCTCGGCCACACCCGTCACGATCGCCCAGGCACCGATGACGAACACCAGCGCCAGAACCGCGACGAGGGGCCAGATCAGCGCGATGAGGCCCATGATGACGCTGATGACCGCCTGAACGACCGTCGACGCCCTGGTGCCCGGTGTCGCCCGGAAGGCGGCCACCCCCAGCGCGCCACCGTCGATGAGCGCGAACACACCGAAGACGACGGCCAGGGCGACCAAGGTGAGCCCCGGCCAGAACAGGGCGAGCAGCCCGAAGAGCACGGCTGCGGCGCCGCGCAGGACCACCACCCACCAGTTCCGGCTCATCTCTCCGAGCATGTCGCCGGCCAACGCGTACGGGACCATTTCAGCCTCCCGAGCCCCTCGCGGTCACCCGTGATCACGGGGCCTTACGGATGCAACTTCCCCGGGGGCCGCTCCCCCACGACAGACGGCGGGCAAAATGCCAGGCAAGGGACGGCAGGAACGCGTGCCGGGTCCGGACACGCCGACGCCCGCCCCCGGTGGACGGGAGCGGGCGGTGCGTGTCGCGGGATCAGTCCTGGCCGGGGTAGCGGCGCTCGGCGGAACCGATGTAGTGCTGACGCGGGCGCGCGATCCGGAAGGCCGGGTCGTGCAGCTGCTCGCGGTAGTGGGCGATCCACCCGGGCAGGCGGCCCAGGGCGAACAGCACGGTGAACATGTTGTTCGGGAAGCCCATGGTGCGGTAGATGACGCCGGTGTAGAAGTCGACGTTCGGGTAGAGCTTCCGCTCGGTGAAGTAGGAGTCCGCGAGCGCGGCGGCCTCCAGCTTGAGGGCGAGCTTGAACAGTTCGTCCGGGTTGTCGTCGTGGTCGAGGATCTGGCTGGCCAGAACCTTGATCTCCTTGCTCCGCGGGTCGAAGTTCTTGTACACGCGGTGGCCGAAGCCCATCAGGCGGACCTCGCGGGCCTTCACGCGCTCCAGGAAGTCCTCGATGCTGGTGCCCGAGTCGCGGATCCCCTCCAGCATCTCCAGGACGGCCTGGTTGGCACCGCCGTGGGAGGGGCCGGACAGGGCGTTGATGCCCGAGGCGACGCTGGCGAAGATGTCGGCCTGGGAGGAGCCGACCACGCGCACGGTGGCGGTGGAGCAGTTCAGCTCGTGGTCCGCGTGCAGGACCAGCAGCATCCCGACGGCCTTGTTGAACAGGTCGCCGAGGTTGCCGGTGGGGGCGTTGTCGCCGAAGGTCATCCGGATGAAGTTCTCGACGTAGTCGAGCGAGTCGTCCGGGGCGATCGGCTTCTCACCGATGGAGTTGCGGTAGATGCGGGCCGCGATCGTCGGCAGCTTGGCCAACAGCCGGATCGTGGCGAGTTCCACCTGGTTCTCGTCGGAGGGGTCGACGCTGTCGTCGTAGTACGCCGCAAGGGTGTTGACGGCGCTGGCCAGCAGCGACATCGGGTGGCCGTTGCGGGGCATCGCGTCGATCAGCGTGCCCATGTCGGCCGGGATGTCGGCGTTCTCGCGCAGCTTGTCGGAGAACTCCTTGAGCTGGCCGGCCTCCGGCAGCTCGCCGTAGATCACCAGGTAGGCGACCTCGAGGAAGGTCGCGCCGACGGCGAGGTCCTCGATCGGGTACCCGCGGTAGCGCAGGATGCCCGCGGCCCCGTCGATGTAGGTGATCTTCGAGCTACACGAAGCGGTGTTGCCGAACCCCGGATCCAGGGTGGTCATACCGGTCGAGCCCAGCAGGGTCTTCAGCTCGATGGTGCGCTCACCCTCGGTACCGGTGAACACCGGCAGCTTCAGCACGCCGCCCTCGTAGTGGAGCTCCACCGTGCGCTCTTTCTCGTCTTCGCTCATGCCCGAGGTCAACCTTTCCAGGCGGGGGATACGTGAGGTGCTCAGACGCGGGGCGGTCAGCCGCCGCGTTCTTGATTCACTCGTTATTGTTCCGTTTTGTTAAACGACGGTTAAGCAAAATCATATAAGTTTCACCGATTCACGAACAGGTGACATGCAACACATACCCACACGGGGGCAGAATTACCGCACGGTGAAGATTTACAAACTTTGCCGACCGTCGATTACTCCGTGATCGCCCTGAGGCGTCGTGGACGACACCGGGGGTCTCCCGATGGCGCCCGGCCTCCTGTACCGGTCCCCTGAGCACTCCGCCACCCGCCCGACCGGTACTCCCCGGACACCCTTCACAGATGTGGACAGGTGCCGCGAAGCCCGGTGCGACGGGGTGTCCGTACGCGCCCTAGTGGCCTTCCCACAGGGTACCTTCGCGCTGATCACGCGGGTCGGGGAGGGGCACCGACAGTTCGGTGATCTTGGCCTCTGCGAAGCCCCCCGCGACCCCTGTGGTCACTCTGGCCACACACCGGCGCGCCGAACGTGTTCGAGGGTGGTACGGAGAGCACGTGAGTTCACAGCCGCACCGGAGGGCACGTGAGAACTTCGGTAAACAGCACGTGACACGGCCATCGGGCCGATGGTCCCGATTCGCGCGGACGCCGACGTGTCGGCACTCCAATGCGGGGGATGTCATTGCCCCGAAAACGTAGAAGTGAAACCCTGGACTGACGGCTTTTTCGTCACAGTCGGGTTACTCCTCCTCGACGCCTCCGGCCAGCAGCGGCTCCATGCACAGTCCGGGGTGGTCACGCTCGATCACGCGCAGCCGCCACTTGTTGTGCACCAGCACCAGCAGTTCACCGTCACCCCGCCGACGCAGCACCTCCGCCCCGGACAGGGCGTGCAGCTCGGGCGCGGACTCGGCGTCCGTGCGCCGCGCCACCGAGTAGTCGAGCGGCGAGGTCTCGATCGGTGAGCGGAACTCCTGCTCCATGCGGTGCTTGACCACGTCGAACTGGAGCGGTCCCACCGCCGCCAGCACCGGAGCCTGCTCCCCGCGTACGTCCGAGGTGAGCACCTGGACCACACCCTCGGCGTCCAGTTGCGCGATCCCGCGCTGGAACTGCTTGTACTTGCCCGCGTCCTGCGCCCGCGCCACCACGAAGTGCTCGGGGGCGAAGCTCGGGATCGCGGGGAAGGTGACCTTGGTGCCGTCGTAGAGGGTGTCGCCCACGGCCAGCGCCTGGGCGTTGACCAGCGCGATCACGTCACCCGGGTAGGCGGTGTCGATCGTGGACCGGTCCGCCCCGAACACCGCCTGGGTGTACTTGGTGGCGAACGGGCGCCCGGTCGCGGCGTGGGTGAGCACCATCCCGCGCTCGAACCGCCCCGAGGAGACCCGGACGAACGCCATCCGGTCCCGGTGGTTCTTGTCCATGTTGGCCTGCATCTTGAACACCTGGCCGGAGAAGGGGGAGTCCACCGGGCGCGGCACGTCCCCGGCGTCGGCCTTGGGCCCCGGGGCGGGCGCCAGGCCCACGACCGCCTCCAGCAGCTGGCCGACCCCGAAGTTGGGCAGCGCGGCGCCGAACAGCACCGGGGAGGACTCCCCGGCCAGGAAGGACGCCTCGTCGTAGTCGGCGCCCAGGGCCTCCAGGAGCTCGATCTCCTCGCGGGCCTGCTCCCACTCGGTGCCCTCGACCCGGGCCGCCTCGTCCGCCTCCAGCGTCTCCTCGATCGCCTTCTGCGCGCCGCCGGGGGTGCGGGTCATCTTCGTGTAGGTACCGCTGGCGCGGTCGATCAGGCCGCGGAAGTCACCGGCGATGCCCACCGGCCAGTTCAACGGGGTCGGCCGCAGCCCGATCCGCTGCTCGATCTCGTCCAGCAGCTCCAGCGGCTCGCGGCCGGGACGGTCCCACTTGTTGACGAACGTGATGACCGGCATCCTCCGGGCCCGGCACACGTCGAACAGCTTGAGTGTCTGCGGCTCCAGGCCCTTGGCCGAGTCCAGCAGCATGATCGCGCAGTCCACCGCGGACAGCACCCGGTAGGTGTCCTCGGAGAAGTCGGCGTGGCCGGGGGTGTCCAGCAGGTTCAGCACCTGACCGGAGTAGTCGATGCGCAGAGCGGCCGAGGTGATGGAGATCCCCCGGTCCTGCTCCATCTGCATCCAGTCCGAGGTGACCCCCCTGCGGTCGCCCTTGCCGTGCACGGCACCGGCCGAGGAGATCGCCGCCGCGTGCAGCGCCAACGCCTCGGTCAGCGTCGACTTACCGGCGTCGGGGTGCGAGATCACCGCGAACGTCCGCCGACGCCCGGCCTCCCGCGCGACCTCGGCCTCCTGCCGTGTCGTTCCCGCCTGATCCACGCTCATTCCCGCTGCCCGTCCCGCGTCGCTGCTACTTCCCGGCCCCGTCCAGAGTACGCCTGGTGGCGGAGTCCCCGGAGCGCCCTGTGGACACCCCGGTCACGACGTGGCGCGCGGCTCCCCCACCGCCGCCGTGATCCGGCGCAGCAGCTCGTCGCGGCCGGTGTCGCTGGGGTAGACCGCGACCAGCACGCTCTCGCCCGCGGGCGGCGCCGCGGCCGCCCGCCCACCGCCCGGGTCCTCCCCCCGCCCTCCGGCCTCCAACACGGTCTCCGCCGTCCGGCGCACCAGGTCCGTCGCGGTGTCGAACCGCTCCCACACCCGCCCGGAGTCCTGGTCGGGGGCGCGCAGCCACGACCTCAGGACGTGGTTGTGCGCGGCGATCAGTGCGGCGGCCACCACACCGGCCTCCAGGGAGTGCCCCTCCCCGCGACCGGCGGCGAGGTACCGGGTGAACGCCGCCTGGTAGCGGGCGGTCATGGCCACCTCGCGGTCGCGCAGCCTCGGGTGGGCGCGCACGAGCCGGTACCGGGGGACGGTGATCTCCGGGTCGCGCAGGTACCCCTGGAGGACCAGCCGCGCGGCCGCGCACACCGAGCTCAGCGGATCGTCCGGGGACGCCTCCAGGTAGCGGACCACGGTCGAGAAGAGTTCGTCGTGCTCGGCGAAGAGGATGTCCTCCTTCGAGCCGAACCGGCGGAACAGGCTGCGGCGGCTGACCCCCGTGGCCGCGGCGATGCCCTCCATGGTGGTGGCCTCGAAACCGTCGTCGCTGAAGAGCCGGACCGCCGCGAGCACCACGTCGCGCGTGTCGGCGCGCACCGCGCCGGCCCGTCCCTCGGCGCGCTCCCGCGCACCCGTCCCGGCCATGGGCCCACCCCCTCCGCCTCGGCGTCGTGGTCCGTCCGTCTGGGACGACACCCCGAAGGTATCCGACCGCGTCTGTGTACTTCGTCCTGTTCACCCCCTACCCTGGCACTGGATGCCATACACAGGCACGCAGTGCCAAAGGCCGGGACACGCCGCCGGAGAGGGAACGGACATGAGCGACTTCGACCTGTTCAAGACCAGCGAGGAGCACGAGGAGCTGCGCGAGGCCGTGCGCGCCGTCGCCGAGGACAAGATCGCCCCGCACGCGGCGGAGGTCGACGAGACCAGCTCCTTCCCCCAGGCCGCGCACGACGCGCTGGTCGCCACGGACTTCCACGCCGCGCACATCGAGGAGAAGTACGACGGCGTGGGCGCCGACGCCCTCGCGACCTGCATCATCATCGAGGAGGTCGCCCGCGCGTGCGCCTCCTCCTCGCTGATCCCCGCCGTCAACAAGCTCGGCACCATGCCGCTCATCCTCGGCGCGTCCGAGGAGGTCAAGCAGCGCTACCTGCCCAAGGTCGCCAGCGGTGCGGCGATGTTCTCCTACGGCCTGTCCGAGCGCGAGGCCGGTTCCGACACCGCCAGCATGCGCACCCAGGCCGTGGCCGACGGCGACGACTGGATCCTCAACGGCCAGAAGTCGTGGATCACCAACGCCGGGGTCAGCAGGTACTACACGGTCCTGGCCGTGACCGACCCCGGGGGCGCCCGCGGCCGCAACATCTCGGCGTTCGTGCTGCACGCCGACGACGAGGGCTTCACCCTGGGCGAGCCCGAGCGCAAGCTCGGCATCAAGGGCTCCCCCACCCGCGAGCTGTTCTTCGACAACGTGCGCGTTCCCGGCGACCGCATGGTCGGCGCCCCCGGCGAGGGCCTCAAGATCGCCCTGCGCACCCTCGACCACACCCGGGTCACCATCGGCGCGCAGGCCGTCGGCATCGCCCAGGGCGCCCTGGACCACGCCGTGGCCTACGTCAAGGAGCGCAAGCAGTTCGGCAAGGCCGTCGCCGACTTCCAGGGCGTGCAGTTCATGCTGGCCGACATGGCGATGAAGCTGGAGACCGCCCGGCAGATGGTCTACGTCGCCGCGGCCAAGTCCGAGCGCGGCGACGACGACCTGCCCTTCTACGGCGCCGCCGCCAAGTGCTACGCCTCCGACGCGGCCATGGAGATCACCACCGACGCCGTGCAGCTGCTGGGCGGCGCCGGATACGTGAAGGACTTCCCGCTGGAGCGCATGATGCGCGACGCCAAGATCACCCAGATCTACGAGGGCACCAACCAGATCCAGCGCCTGGTGATGGCCCGCCAGCTCCTGAAGTAGGCCGCGGGAACGACACGGGCCCCGGTCGTCCCGCCCCGCCCAGGGGAGAGGGGACGGCCGGGGCCTGTCCCGTGTACCCGTCGCTCCACTCCGTCCGTGTTCCGTCAGAGGTGCCCAGCAGGGGCCGCTCTGCCGCCCGGTCCACGGTGAGGCGCGGCCTCGCTCAGACCGTGGACTCGCGCACGAACCGCGCGAAGGGGATCGGGTCCCGGCCCAGCGCCGCGCGCACGTCCTCGGTGACCTCGGCGGCCCCGCCCGCGACGGCGGCGGCGAACCGCTCGTTGAGCGTGTCCACGTACCGCTCGCCCCAGCCCCGGTCCGTGGCCCGGAAGTAGAACCGCGACTCGTCCACCGACTTGAACCGCCACACCGGGCTGTCGGTCCCCTTCGTCATGCGCACCACCTCGCGGAACGTGAGCGCCTGGGGCCCGGTCAGCGTGTACTCCCTGCCGTGGTGGTCCTCCAGCAGGGCCGCGACCGCCGCGTTGGCCACGTCCCGCGCGTCCACGAAACTGACCGCGGTCCGCTTCTTGACCGGCAGTTCGAGCCGGCCGTTCCGGGACCGCGCCATGCGCGCGAAGGCCCCCTCGGTGAGGTCCTGGTCGAGCCAGTTGGAACGCAGTACCGTCCACCGGGGGAAGCGCTCCTTCGCCCTGCGCTCGACCACGCCCTGGTCGGAGGCGACCCCCGCGCCCATGCAGGACAGGACGACGGCGTTGCCCGCCCCCGCCTCCGCGGCCCGGTCCAGGAACCCCGCCACCCGGCTGCCCAGCCCACTGCCCGTGGGGGTCACCACGAAGACGCTCTCCACACCCCTGAGGACGTCGTCCCAGTTGGAGGTGTCCGTCCAGTCCAGGCGGGTCTCGGAGGTCCGCGACACCCCCGTCGCCGCCACTCCGCGCCGGCGCAGCTCGGTCAGGACGCGCCGCCCCACCATCCCGGTGGCTCCGGTGACGAGTGTGCTCATCGGATCGACCCCCCACGATCGGTTCGCTCCGGGGGGCGTCTCCCGCCGGTCTCCGCGCCCCGTTCGGGCCCCACGGTACCGACCGGCGAGCACCGCGCGTAACGTTCCAGTTCCGGGGGTGTCCCCTCAGCGGCGGCGCCCCGGGGACAGCGCCCCGGCCGCCAGGACCAAAACCGCGCCGACGACCGCGACGGCGAGGTTGGCGAACAGCGCGTACTGCTGGAGGAACGCCGCGTTCGGGATCACGAGGCGGTTGAACGAGTTGAGGACGACCCCGAAGAACGGCTGGTACCAGAGGTGGTCGATCGCTCCGCTGATCCCGATCAGGAGGACGAGGACGCCGGCGCCCCGGAGAATCTTTCGCATGGCCCCACGGTAGGGAGGGCGCGGTGCCCGCGCATCGGACGTCGGTGCCCGGACGCGCCGCCAAAGGTGCGGATCCGGAGCACCCGCCGGCTGACCGGCGCGCCCCGCGAACCGACCAAAGTATGGACCCGGCCGACGTCGGTCCCCGGCTCCGGCCTGCGGTGCCCCGGGGGACCGGACCGACCGTAGACTCCGGGCGATGGACGCTTCCACGCCCCCCGAACCGCGACGACGGCGCAGCGCGCGCGACTGGGTCGTGGACCTGGCGATGTTCCTGCTCGCCGTCGGGTTCGGGCTCATGGTCACCGCCAACATCGGCGAGCCCCCGCACGGCCCGGTCGCCTCCGACGCACGCCGCGACCTCCCCCTCTGGCTGGCGACCGCCGAGCAGCTGGTCGCCCTCGCGGGCTGCGTGGCGCTGTGGTGGCGGCGGCGGTGGCCGGTCGGGATCGCCGTGGTCCTGGCCGTGCTGTCGAGCGTGTCCGCGCTCATCGCCGGGGCGATGCTCATCGCGCTCCTCTCCCTGGCCGTGCACCGGCCGCCGAAGGTGAGCCTGTCGGTGTTCGGGATCGCGGTCGGGGCGTCCTTCCTCCACTCGATCCTCTGGCCGGACCCCTTCGTCCCGCTCTTCGTCGACTTCCTGCTGGGGGTGGCGATCCTGGGCACCGTCACCGGGTGGGGGCTGACCGTCCACCACCGCAGGAAGCTCGTGGAGTCGCTGCGCGACCGCGCCGTCCACGCCGAGGCGGAGGCCCGGCTCCGGGCCGAGCAGGCCCAGCACCAGGTTCGCGAGGCCATCGCCCGCGAGATCCACGACGTGCTCGGCCACCGGCTGTCCATGCTCAGCGTGCACGCGGGCGCCCTGGAGTACCGGCCCGACGCCTCCCCCGAGGAGGTCGCCCGTTCGGCGTCGGTGATCCGCGAGAGCGCCCACCAGGCGCTCCAGGACCTGCGGGAGGTGATCGGTGTGCTGCGCGCCCCCGTGGGCGAGCTGCCCCAGCCCACGTTGGCCGACCTGGACCAACTGGTGGAGGAGGCGGACCACGTCGGCGCCCGGGTGGAGCTGGTACGCGACCACGAGGACCCGGTTCCCGAACGGGTGGGCCGCACCGCCTACCGGGTCGTCCAGGAGGCCCTGACCAACGTCCGCAAGCACGCGTCCGGGGCCGACACCCTCGTCCGCGTCACGGGCGCGCCCGGTGCGGGGCTGACCGTGGAGGTGCGCAACGGCCCCGCCTCCGCGCCCCGGCCGCCCGGCCCGGTCGGCGGTGCCGGGCAGGGGCTCGTCGGGCTGGCCGAACGCGTGTCGCTGGCGTCGGGCCGCCTGGAGTACGGACCGACCGACGGTGGTGGCTGGTGTCTGTCCACGTGGCTACCGTGGCCGACATGAGCGAGACGGAGCGGGACAGCCGCGAGACCGGTGTGCTGATCGTCGACGACGACGCGCTGGTGCGGGTCGGCCTGGTGATGATGATGGGCGGTGCGCCCGACATCCGGGTCCTGGCCGAGGCGGAGGACGGGGGCGCCGTCCTCGACCTGGTCGACGAGCACTCCCCGGACGTGGTGCTGATGGACATCCGGATGCCGACGGTGGACGGGCTGACCGCCACCGAGCGCCTGCGGGCCCGCCCCGACGCTCCCGAGGTGCTCGTCCTCACCACCTTCGACGCCGACGAGCACGTGCTGCGCGCCCTGCGCGCGGGCGCGGCGGGCTTCCTCCTCAAGGACACCCCGCCCGCCCAGATCGTGGAGTCCGTCCGCCAGGTGGCCCGCGGCCTGCCCGTCCTGTCCCCCGCCGTGACACGCCGCCTCATCGACCGCGTGGCCGCCAACGACCACGGCGAGCGCGCGGAACGGGCCCGCAACCGGCTCGCGGAGCTCAACGCGCGCGAACTCGACGTGGCCGTGGCGGTGGGACAGGGCCGGTCCAACGCCGACATCGCGTCGCGACTGTTCCTGAGCCTGCCGACGGTCAAGACACACGTGTCGAGCGTCCTCACCAAGCTCGGACTCAACAACCGGGTGCAGATCGCCCTGCTGGTGCACGACGCCCAGCTGCTCGACGGGACGGAATGACCGGGCAAGCTTCCCCCGTTCTCCGGACGCCAGCACGCATACTGTGGGTGAGGAGACCGTGACACACACCGTGGGAGGGGTGCCGTGACCCGCCGCGTCGACCTGCCCCGCGTGCTCGCCGCCGTGTTGGAGCGGGTCGAGCCGCACATCGGCGCGGGCCGGGACGCCGACTACATCCCCGAGCTCAGCAAGGTCGACCCGCACCAGTTCGGGTTCGCGGTGGCCACCGTCGACGGCCAGGTGCACGCCGTGGGCGACTCGGCGGTGCCCTTCTCCATCCAGAGCGTCTCCAAGCTGTTCACGCTCGCCCTGGTGGTGAGCCGGTCCGGGCACGGGATCTGGCGGCGCGTGCACCGGGAGCCGTCCGGCAACGCGTTCAACTCGCTGTACCAGCTGGAGTTCGAGAGCGGGATCCCCCGCAATCCGTTCATCAACCCCGGCGCGATCGTCGTCACCGACCAACTGCTCAGCGACACGGGCGACGCGCTGGGGGCCCTGCGGGACCTGCTGCGCGAGGAGACGGGCAACCCGGGACTGGACGTGGACGCGGTGACCGCGCGCTCCGAGACCGAGACCGGCCATCGCAACCGGGCGCTGGCCTACCTCATGGCGAGCTTCGGCAACATGCGCAATCCCGTCCCCCGGGCGCTCGACCACTACTTCCGCCAGTGCTCGGTCACCATCAGCGCGGAGGACCTGGCCCGGGCCGGGCTCGTGCTGGCCAGGCACGGGGTGCGGGCGGACGGCACCCGGCTGATGAGCCGCGAGGACGCCCGCCGGATCATGGCGGTGATGCTCACCTGCGGGACCTACGACGCGGCGGGCGAGTTCGCCTACCGCGTCGGACTGCCGTGCAAGAGCGGGGTGGGCGGCGGCATCCTGTCGGTGGTGCCCGGCCGGTACGCGGTGGTGGCCTGGGCCCCGGGCCTGGACCCCAAGGGCAACTCGGTCGCGGGGGCGCTGGCGTTGGAGGCCTTCACCGACATCACGCGGTGCTCGGTGTTCTGAGCCGCCGGACCGGGGACCGCCGACGGTCAGGAGGCGGGCTCGAAGGTCTCGGCCATGCGGTCCAGGAGCTCGTGGTTGGCCTCGGGGTCGTCGTCGCTCGCGACGAGGAACAGCGCGTAGCCCTTGTCCTCGGTGTGGAAGCCGCGGTTGACGGCGTGCATCCGCCCGCCGCCGCCGTCGAAGGTGAACTCCCAGTCGGCGGCGCTGACGTAGGCGTCGGCCCAGTCGTCCTCGACGTCCGTGATCCCGATGCGGGAGTAGCCCGGGAAGTTCCGGCTGCCGACCGGCTCGAACTCCCGCCAGTCGTCACCGGCGTCGGGGTTGGGCGCGTCGGTCTGGTCCACCTGGAGATACCCGCCGTCGGGGTTGCGGAAGAAGACGCTGCTGCCGCTGCGCTCCACCGTCCAGTCCTCGGGGACGTCGACGGAGAAGCCGGTGGTGTCCTCGTGGCGGCTGAGGAAGTCCCAGCGGTCGTCGTCCTCCTCCGCCGCCGCGTCCCCGTCCTCCCCGTCCCGGCGGTCGGCGTCCGGGTCGGTGGGCTCCGCGGAGGCGCCGGTCGTGGAGTCGGCGTCCCCGGGGTCGTCGGCACCCGCCCCGGCGACGGGTCCCCCCTGGGTCCCGGCCGCACCCTGGGAGCGGTTCATGCTGATCAGTGCGCTGGTGGCCGCGCCCGCGACCAGCAGCACGACCACGGCGGCGACGATCAGGACGGCCCTGGTCCGCCGCTGCCGCCCGCCGTCCCCGGAGGCGCTCCCGGTCGGCACGGACGGGACCGCGGCCCACGCGACACCGGCCGTTCCGCCGGTGGCTCCGGTCACGGCGTCCGCGTGGTCGGACCCGCGGTCCGGCTCCGCGTCCGCCGCGTCCGCCGGTCCGGGACCCTCGGTCGGCCGGGTGGTCGTGAGGGTGGGCGGGACACCCGCGGAGGCGGCCTCCTCGGTGTCCCGGATCCCGCGCAGGAGGGCGCGCGCCTCGGCGATGGAGAGCCGGTCCCCCGGTTCCTTCGCGCACAGCCCCTCCAGGACGGGGCGGAGCGGACCGGCGTGCACCGGCTCGGGCAGGTCCTGCGTGCAGATGGCGGTGAGCGTCGCCATCGGCGTGGGCCGGTCGAAGGGCAGTGCCCCCTCCACCGCCTGGTAGAGGGTGACGCCGAGCGCCCACGCGTCCGAGGCGGAGCTGGCCTGGAACCCCTGCGCGACCTCCGGCGCCAGGTAGCTGGGGGAACCGATGAGCAGGCCGGTACTGGTCAGGTGGGTGGAACCGTCCAGGTGGGCGATGCCGAAGTCGGTGAGGACCGCGCGGTTCTCCCCCGCGATGAGCACGTTGCCGGGCTTGATGTCGCGGTGCACGATGCCCCGCCCGTGCGCCTCGGCCAGGCCGGCGCACATCTGTTCGCCGATGTCGGCGACCCGCCGCACGGACAGCGGTTCCCCGGAGCGGACCAGGTCGGCCAGGGAGGGCCCCTGGACCAGCTCCATCACGATCCACGGACGGCCGTCCTCCTCGGCCACGTCGAACACGGTGATGATGGACGGGTGGCTCAGCTGGGCGGCGCTGCGCGCCTCGCGCAGCATCCGGGTGCGCAGAACCTCCACCTCGTGTGCCGGGAGACCCGGCGGTGTGGTCAGTTCCTTGACCGCGACCGGCCGGTCGAGGAGGGTGTCGGTTCCCCGCCAGACCCGGCCCATGCCGCCCTCACCGATGACCTCGTCCAGGCGGTACCTGTCGACCAGGGAGCGGCCGGGTTCGGCTGCCGAACTGTTCATGTGACGCGATTCCTCTGAAGGGGAGGGGAGGACGTGGCAGGGGGACCGCGGGAACGGGGCGCGGCGGGGCACGGGGGACATCTCCGAGTCTAGGGACCTCCGGCGGCGTTGGCACGGGCGGCGGCGGTGCGGCGAAGGGCCGACCACCGACCCGACATCGGTTGCACAGCCTCTGAAATGCGACGATCCCGCAAGAAGGGGGATCAAAACCCCTTCTCGCGGGACCGTGGCCGCCGGGCGTGTCCCACCCGGCGTCACTCTCAGCGCAGGCGCACCGGCAGTTTCTCGACCCCGGAGACGATGATCGACGGCAGCGGCCTCAGCTCCTGCGGAGGCACGGCCAGGTCGAGCTTGGGGAACCGCTCGAACAGGCGGGGCAGGACCTCCACGGCCTCCATCCGGGCCAGGTTCGCCCCCAGGCAGTAGTGCCGCCCGTGGGAGAAGGCCAGGTGCGAGGTGTCCTCACGGGTGATGTCGAACTCCCCCGCCGTGGGACCGTACCGCTCCTCGTCCCGGCCGGCGCCGCCGTAACCGATCAGCAGCGGCTCGCCTGCCGGAAGGTGCACCCCGGCCAGCTCGAGGTCGCGGGTCGTGTAGCGCATCGGGATGTACTCGGCCGGGCCGTCCCAGCGCAGGACCTCCTCGACCGCCGCGGACCACGGCGCGCGGCCGCCCATGAGCACGTCGAGCTGGTCGCGGTGGGTGACCAGGGCTCGGACGGCGTTGGCGATGAGGTTCATCGTGGTCTCGTAGCCCGCGCTGATGATGAGGATCAGACTCCAGATGAGCTCCGTCTCGCTGAGCCGGTCGTCCTCGTCGCGGGCCGCGATCAGGGCGGTGGTCAGGTCGTCGCCCGGCTCCTCGCGCTTGGCCGCGACCAGCGCGGTGAGGACCTCGCCGATCTCGGTGAACGCCGCCATCGCGGCCTCGGGCGTGACGCTCTGGTCGAAGAACTGGCCGACCAGGCGGTTCAGCTTCGGCCGGATCGACTCGTCGAGACCGAACAGGTCGCTGATGACCGTCATCGGGAGGGGCTGGGCGAGCAGCGCCCGCAGGTCCACGACACCGTCCCCGCTGTTCGCGGCCGCCTCCTCGACACCGTCCAGGAGGCGGTCGATGATCGCGACGACGCCGCCGCGCAGCAGTTCGATCCTGCGGGGGGTGAAGGCCTTGGAGACGAGCCTGCGCAGCCGGGTGTGCTCGTCGCCGTCACTGGTCAGCATGTTCTCGGCGATGATCCACGAGATGAGCGGCCAGTCCGGCGGGATCTCACCGGCGTTGAACGCGCGCCAGTGCCGCTTGTCCTTCTGGACGTGGGGGCTGGCGAGCGCCTCGGTGACCGCCGCGTGGGAGGTCACGACCCACGCAGCAACCTCACCAGGAAGTTCGACAGGGACGACAGGCCCGAGCGCGCGGAGGTGGGCTGTTTGGGATCGGAGGTTTCCCGGGGCGAGTCGGACGGGCTCCATGAGGGTCCTTCCACATCGGTGGGGGGCAGGGGGGACTGGGGGGTGAACCGGACGGGGAGCTGGAGGGGGATGCAGGACAGGGCGGTGATCTGCCAGCGCAGGTCCTCGCGCGGCACCGCCAGGCGAAGCCCCGGGAGCCGGGCGAGCAGGGTGCGCAGCGCGATCGTGGTGATGACGGTGGCCTCGTCGCGACCGGGGCACCGGTGCGGCCCCGCCCCCCAGGCGACGTGGGCGCGGTTGGGCGCCTCCTCCAGGCGTTCGGCGTTCTCCCTGCGGTAGAAGTGGTTGGCGGCGGCGAAGCTCAGCGTGACCGGCTCGCCCGCCCGGATCGTCCGGCCGCCGCCGAGGGGCACGTCCACGCGCGGGTAGATCACCGGGTAGTTGATGATCGGCGGCTCCAGCCACAGGACGCGGTCGACGACGTCGGCCAGGGCCGCGTCGGAGGGGACCCGGTCCGGGGCGGTCACCTGATCGGCCAGCGCGGAGCGGACGGCGGCGCCGATGAGGTTGGCGGTGGGCTCGTTGGCGGCGCCGACGATGAGGAGCATCTGCATGATGACCTCCTCGTCGGTGAGCCCGGCGCGGTGCTGGATGAGGCGGGTGGTCACGTCGTCACCGGGCTCGCGGTGCTTGGCGCCGACGACCTCGGACAGGGCGCGCTCGGCCTCGGTGTTGGAGCGCTCGGCGTCCACGCCCATCCACATGTTGCGCATGGCGGTGGCGAAGCGCAGGCCCTGGTCCTCGTCGAAGCCGAACAGGTCGTTGAAGACCAGCAGCGGAAGCGTGCGCGCGTACTCGTCGAGCAGGTCGGCCTCGCCGCGCGCGCAGAACTGGTCGATGAGGCCGTCGGCGTAGCGGCGGGTGGTCCCGCGCAGGTCCGCGTCGCTGACGGCGCCGAGGCTGTCGGTGATCGCGCGACGGTAGCGCTGGTGCTCGGCCCCGTCGACGAACAGGGCGTTCGTCCGGGGCGCCATCATCGGCAGGAGCGGGGAGTCGGGGTCGACCCTGCCCTCGCGAAAGTCCCGCCAGACCCGTGAGTCGTGGGTGAACGTGGTGGTGTCCCTGGACCAGGAGATGAGGGTCTCGTAGTCGGTGACCAACCACCCGTGGACGCCCGGTTCGAGCTCGACGGGGACCACCGGGCCGTGTTCCTCGCGCAGTTCGGCGTACACGGCGTAGGGGTCCGGGTGCGGTTCACTCCGCTGGAACGTGGCGTACGGGCATCCAGATGTCACGGGGGCCTCGGGGAAGGGGGAGGAAGGTGGCGAGGGGGCGGGGCGGCGTCGGTCCTGGGGGCTGGTCTCCGTCCTTCGGATCACGAGGATACGGCTGGGGGTACCACGCGGATCGGCACGGGAACCCGTGTGGGGCTCCGTACGAAACCCGGGGCGCGTCCACCGGCCACACCCTAGCGCCCGCCCTCGCGGAACGCGAGACCTGATGCACACCGGGTCATCCCACCTCACCGTCGATCAGGGTTTTCGCGGGGACATCCGCACCGGACACGCGACCGCCCCGGGACGCGGGTCCCGGGGCGGTGGGCGGACCGGTCGAGCCGGTGTCCGGATCAGGCTGCGGTGGCGTGGTCGGTGAGCGGTCGGAACCGGCGCAGCCGCTGGCTGTTGGTCACCACGAACACGCTCGACAGCGCCATCGCGGCCCCCGCCAGCATCGGGTTGAGCAGGCCGAGCGCGGCCAGGGGCAGCGCCGCCGAGTTGTAGGCGAAGGCCCAGAACAGGTTGCCCCGGATGGTGGCCAGGGTCCGCCGCGACAGCCGGACCGCGTCCGCCGCCGCGCGCAGGTCCCCGCGCACCAGGGTCAGGTCGCTGGCCTCGATCGCCACGTCCGTACCCGTTCCCATGGACAGCCCCAGGTCGGCCTGGGCGAGCGCGGCGGCGTCGTTGACCCCGTCGCCGACCATCGCCACGGTGCGGCCCTCGTCCTGGAGCCGCCGGACGACGTCGACCTTGTCCTCGGGCAGGACCTCGGCGACCACCTCGTCGATGCCGACCTCGGCGGCCACCGCGCGGGCCACGGCCGTGTTGTCACCGGTGAGCAGGATGGGGGTGAGCCCCAGGTCGCGGAACTGGCGGACCGCCTCGGCACTGGTGGACTTGACGGTGTCGGCCACGACCAGGACCCCCCGTGCCCGCCCGTCCCAGCCGACGGCGACGGCGGTGCGCCCCTCGGACTCGGCGTCGGCGACCGCGGCGGCCAGTTCCCCGGGCAGGGTCTGCGACCACTCCTCCAGCAGGGCCACCCGGCCGACCAGGACGGCGTGTCCGTCGACGATCCCCTGGACGCCGCGGCCCTCGATGTTGGCGAAGTCCTCCGGGTTGGGCAGGGCGCCGACCCGGGAGACCGCGCCCTTGGCGACGGCCCGGGCGATGGGGTGTTCGGAGGCGTTCTCCAGGGCCCCGGCCAGGCGCAGGAGTTCGTCCTCGTCCTCGCCGCGGGCGACGGTGACACCCGTCAGGGCCATCCGGCCGGTGGTGACGGTTCCGGTCTTGTCGAGGACGACGGTGTCGACCCTGCGGGTGCTCTCCAGGACCTCCGGGCCCTTGATGAGGATGCCGAGCTGGGCGCCCCGGCCGGTACCGACCATCAGGGCCATCGGCGTGGCCAGGCCGAGCGCGCACGGGCAGGCGATGATCAGTACCGCGACGGCGGCGGTGAAGGCGGCGGACACCGACCCGCCGGTACCGATCCAGAACCCGAGCGTGCCCACGGCGATCATGATCGCGATCGGGACGAAGACCCCGGAGACCCGGTCGGCGAGCCGCTGGACCTGCGCCTTGCCGTTCTGGGCGTCCTCCACCAGCCGCGCCATCTGGGAGAGCTGGGTGTCGGAGCCGACCCGCGAGGCGCGGACGACCAGGCGGCCCCCCGCGTTGACGGTGGCGCCGACCACGGCCGTTCCGGGCGCGACCTCCACGGGGACGGACTCGCCGGTGAGCATGCTCATGTCGACGGCGGAGGTGCCCTCCTCGACGGTGCCGTCGGTGGCGATCTTCTCTCCGGGACGGACCACGAAGCGGTCGCCGACGGCGAGCCGTTCGATGGGGACGAGCTCCTCGCGGGTGTCCGGCCCCTCGCCCCGCAGGACGGTGACCTCCTTGGCGCCCAGTTGGAGCAGTGCGCGCAGGGCCGCACCGGCGCGGCGCTTGGACCGGGCCTCGAAGAACTTGCCGAGGAGGATGAAGGAGGTGACCCCCGCCGCGACCTCCAGGTAGATGTTGGCGGAGCCGTCCGTGCGGGTGATGGTGAACTCGAAGGGGTGCACCATGCCGGGGGTTCCGGCGGTGCCGAGGAAGAGGGCGTACAGGGACCAGAGGAACGCGGCGGTCACCCCGAGGGAGACCAGCGTGTCCATGGTCGCCGTGCCGAGCCTGAGGTTCTTCCACGCCGAGACGTGGAAGGGCAGCGCGCCCCAGACGATGACGGGCGCGGCGAGGGCGAGGGACGCCCACTGCCAGTAGGTGAACTGCAGGGCCGGGACCATCGCCATGGCGATGACCGGGGCGGAGAGCAGGAGCGAGACCAGCGCCCGGTCGCGCAGGGCGCGTGCGGGGTCGACCGGCTCGGAGGGGGCCTCCTCCGGCCCGGTGTCGGGCCGCGGGACGGTGGCGGTGTAGCCCGCCTTCTCGACCTGGGCGACGAGTTCGTCGACGGCGACGGGCTCGCCCTCGAAGGACACGCGCGCCTTCTCCGTCGCGAAGTTGACGCTGGCGGTGACGCCCTCCATCCGGTTGAGCCGCTTCTCGATGCGGTTGGCGCACGCGGCGCAGGTCATCCCGCCGATGGCGAGTTCGACCGGAGCCGTCTCGGGGCGTCGCGCCCGGGTTTCGCTGGTACTCAATTCAACGCTCCAACCGCTGTTAGGCGGTGCTTGTCGTGGTCCTCCGCTGCGCTTCGGACCGGATTCGGGCGCCCGGAAGGCGGAGATTCTTCCTCCTCGGCCACGCCTGTCGCTCGTACCTCGCTGCGCGGCTCGCCTCGTCGTGCACAACCCCGCCAACACCCGAACCGTGCTTGTCGTGGTCCTCCGCCGCGCTTCGGACCGGATTCGGGCGCCCGGAAGGCGGAGATTCTTCCTCCTCGGCCACGCCTGTCGCTCGTACCTCGCTGCGCGGCTCGCCTCGTCGTGCACAACCCCGCCAACACCCGAACCGTGCTTGTCGTGGTCCTCCGCCGCGCTTCGGACCGGATTCGGGCGCCTTGAGGACTGGGGTGCTTCCTCCTCGGCGGCGCCCGGACGGCAACCCCTTCGGACGGCCGTTCCAAAAGCTCGCTCTAGTGGTCCTCGCGGACCGCTCCGCCGTGTGCATCCTCCGCCGTGGTCCCGGCCTGGCCGGTGACGCCGTCGGGGAGGAGGGGGCCGGCCAGGGAGCCGACCCCGAACATCGCGGCGAACACGGCCACGAGCCCGAGGGCGAAGAGCCCGAGCTTCGTGGTCACGTTCATGTCAGTTCCGCACCTCGTAGCCGGCCTCGTCGATGGCGGCGCGGACCGCGGCGTCCTCGACGGGGCCGTCGCTGGTCACGGTCACCTTCCTGCTCTCCAGGTCGACCTGGACACCGGTGACGTTCCCGACGCCGGTGACCTCCTGGGTGATGGAGTTGACGCAGTGGCCGCAGCTCATGCCGTCAACTTCGTAGACCGCGGTGGTCGTGGTGGCCATGTCGCCTCCTGAGTACGTGTACATCCCGGCGACCCGATACCGGGCCGCTCCATCTGAGGACAACTATACCCCCCAGGGGTATTAATCCGTCAAGTTCCACGGAACGGTCGTCGACCCCTGTGCCCGAGATTACCCCAGGGGGGTAAAAAGGCGTGGCAGGACACCCTCCCGCGAAAAGGACCGCACCGGGACTCAACCGCCCGCCCACCTGGCTGTACGCCGCCCGTGAGGCGAGGTGGCACCCAGCGGGGCCACCCACCCGGGGCCCGCGGGCAAGAACGGGCCGTCGGCCCCGCGTCCCGCATCCCCGGCCGCGCCCGGACCGGGATACCCGCCCCGGGTTCCCGCGCCCCGGCCGTTCCCCCGCCCGCCGCCCGCCGCCCGCACGCGCACCGCCGACGGGGGTCCGCGCGGTTGGTCCTCAGTACTCTTCGCGGCGGTCACCGACGATCGGGCCGACCACGGACAGGCGGTCGTCAGCTCCCGGTTCCGGAGGATACGGGTCGGGTCCGCGCACCGGACCGTCGCGTGGATCGACCGCGCCGACCTCCGCCCGCGCGCCGCCGGGATACCCTCCCCCGGTTCCCGGGCGCCCTCGTCGGCGGCGTTCCGGTCGGCTCCGCCACCGTCGGTTCGGCACCGTCCGCGCCGTCCGGCCTCAGTCCGCCTTCAGCGCGAGCCGGGCCACCAGCCGCTCGCTGGCGTGGTGCGGGGCGAGTGAGAACCCCGCCCTCCGGAACATCTCCACGGTCCCGGTGTAGACCTCCGCGCTGGGAGCCCGACCGCCCACCGTGTCCACGGGGTAGGCCTCCAGCACCCGCGCTCCGCCCGCCCTGGCGTACTCGATGGCGCCGTCGAGCAGGCGGCTGCCGAGCCCCCTGCGCCGCCGCCTCGGCGGCAGCCAGAAGCAGACCAGCGCCCACACCCCCGGTTCGCCCGGGTCCGCGGGCCGCAGGGACCTGGACCGCGAGAGCCGGATGTAGTCCTCCCGGGGAGCTACCGACACCCACCCGCAGGGCCCGTCGTCGTCGTAGGCGATCAGCCCGGGGACGCGCCCCTCCAGGGTCAGCCGGCGCAGTTCCCCCCGGTTGTCCACGCCCCGCTGGGAGCGCTCACACGAGGTGCTCGCCGTGTGGTCCTTCGCGCGTCTGCGGAAGAACGTGCACCAGCAGTGCCCGTAGGCTCCGGTCGGTCCGAACAGGTTCTCCAGGTCCGACCACCTCTCGGCGGTGGCGGGCTCGATCGAGACGATGGACATCCGACTCCCTCGGCGAGACACACGGGCGCCACAACTGTGATGCAGAACACTAGCGCTTCGTCTTCGTAACCGAAAGAACACGGATGCCGTTAAACAAGGGGGTTTCCGTGCTTCGTCGTGATGCGCACGTTTCGCCGGACCCACTCGCCCCGCGCCTGCGGCGGGGGCGGCGACCCGGCCCTCGGCCCGGCCGCCGCCCCCGCCCGGAGTCGGCGCGGACGGCTCAGTCCGACCCCTGCCTCCGGACGCCGGAGAGGACCGCCTCCTCCGACTCCCAGCACTCGATCCCGCGCAGGTCGGGCGTCCGGTCCCGGGTGAACACCGGGTCCCGCCCCTCCCGACGCTGCTGGTTGTAGTCCTTGAGCAGGCGGAACGCGATCAGTGCCAGCGGCGTGATGGCCACGAGGTTGGTCAGCGCCATGGCGCCCATGGTGGTGTCCGCCAGCGTCCAGACCAGGTCGATCGAGCCCAGCGCCCCCAGGAAGGTCGCCGTCAGGAACACGACCTTGTACCCGAACAGCACACCCCGGTTGGTCGTCAGGTACTCGACGTTGGACTCACCGTAGTAGTAGTTGCCGAGCACCGAGGTGAACGCGACCAGCAGGATGATCAGCGTCATCAGGTGCAGCGCCCACGGGCCGAGCGACGTCATGACCGCCTGCTGGGCCAGGTCGCCCTCCAGCCCGCTGTCGAACGACCCCTCCCAGGCGAACAGGATGATGAAGGCGGTGACCGTGCACAGGACCAGGGTGTCGAAGTACACGCCGAGCGTCTGCACGAGGCCCTGCTTGACCGGGTGCGTCACCGACGCGCTGCCCGCCGCCACCGGGGCCGATCCCAGCCCCGCCTCGTTGGAGAACATGCCCCGGCGGATGCCCTGGATGATCACGGTGCCGAGCGTGGCGGCGCCGAACTCGCGCAGGCCGAAGGCGTGCTCGAAGATCATGGCGAACACGGCCGGGACCGCCTGGTAGTTCATCGCGATGATGACCAGGCCGATCACGACGTACAGCGCGGCGAAGGACGGGATGAGCGCCTGCGCGGTGTGCGCGATCCGGCGGACGCCGCCGAAGATCACCAGGCCGGTGAACACGACGAGCACGACGCCCACAGCGGCCGACAGCCCCGCCCCCGCACCGAGGCCCAGGGTCTCGGCGGAGTTGTTCACCGCCCCGGCGATGGTGTTGCTCTGCACCGCGTTGAACACCATCGGGAAGGTCAGGAGGAGGATGACCGCGAACAGGACCCCCAGCCAGCGCTGGCCGAGCGCGCGTTCCATGTAGTACGCGGGGCCGCCGCGGTACCCGGACCGGTCGCGCACCTTGTACAGCTGGGAGAGCGTCGACTCGACGAAACTGGCACCGCCGACGACCGTCGCCATCAGCCACATCCAGAACACGGCGCCGGGACCGCCCAGCGCGATCGCGACCGACACACCGACGATGTTTCCGGTGCCGACGCGGGTCGCGGCCGAGATCATGAACGCCTGGAGCGAGGACACGGCCTTCTTGCCGTCGGGCGCCGTCTCCGGGCTGCTCCTGAGCACCCGGAACATCTCGGGCAGCATCCGGAGCTGGACCGCGCCGGACCCGATGGTGCAGTACAGGCTGACGACGACCAGGAGCGGGATCACGCCCCAGGCCCAGAGGATGTCGTTGTTGAAGTCCCCGATGGCGCCGGTGACGCGTTCGTTGAGGGTGGGGGATGCGTCTGCGACTAACACGACGGGTGAGCTCCTTCGCTCCGGGGAAACGGACAGTCGTTGCCGTATACCCCCGACCCCGGGCTACTCACCCGTGGCTCCACACCGTCGCGGGAAGGTAATTGTTCTGTTACGCGTAGATTTGTCCGTCCGTGCGCGGCGTCCGCTCCGGACGGATCGGCCTCAGGCCCCCTGGACCAGGTCCCCGTAGGCCGGGTGCCGCTGCAGGAACGCCTGGACGAACGGGCAGATCGGCACGACCTTGAGGTCGCGGGCCCGGATGTCGTCGAGGGACTCGCGTACGAGCGTGCTGGCCACCCCCCTGCCCTCGAAGGAGGACTCCACCTCCACGTGGGGCAGGGCGAGCACCCCCTCCTCGATGAGGTGGTAGGCGGAGAAGCCCACCACCCGCCCGTCGGTGCTCACCTCGTATCTCGACCGCTCCGGCGCGTCGACGACGGTCAGGTCCATGCCACTCCCCCGCTCCGGGTGCCCTCAGCGGGCGCTCTGCGCGCGTTCCGCTTCCGGGGCCACATTCCCCCAGAAACTCCGCACACACCAAAGAACGGGTCAAGATCGCGAGGTGTTCCCGTTCGGGAGCGGCGACGCCCCCGGTTCCGGCCCCGGCGTCCCTCAGCGGCCCGCCGGGTACGGGTCGGTGATCCCCCCGGGACAGGCCAGCGCGTCGATGTCCCACCCGGCCAGCTCCGCCCCCGCCCGGTAGGCGCTCTCCAGGAACTCCAGGACGGTGGCGTGCGGGTCCGGTGCCTTGCGCGCGTCGGCGTACCGCAGCAGCGCCAGGTGCCCGTGGCCGCTCTCCACCCACTCCGCCGACGCGGGCGCGAGCCGCCGTTCGGTGAGCCCTGCGGGTTCGGGGGCGGTGTAGGAGTAGAAGCACGGTTCGGGGGTGTTGTCGTCCCCGAACCAGAACCCGAAGCTCACGACCTCCCGCGAGTAGGCCTCGCGGATCAGTTCACCCGCCTCCCGCGGCTGCGGCACCGGGTGCGGGGAGAAACGCGTGACCGCGATGTCGAACGTGTGCCAGAAGTGGTGCACGGGGCTGGTCTTGCCGGAGAACCCGGCCGAGAACTCCTCCAGGAGGAGGTTGACCTGGCTGAGGATCTGCCAGTACCGCGTGGCCTGCTCGGGCACGTAGGTGGCGTGCTCGTGGTCCTCCGCGAACGGCCGCCCGGCGTCGGGAAGGTCGAACGGGTGCGCCTCCGGAATGCTCCCGTCCACGCCCAGGCTGTCCAGCGCGGACTGGAACCGCAGGTAGAACGAGGCGACGCTGTTCCCCTGGAGCGGGAAGGACACCCGGGTCCCGTCGATGTTCGACGCGACCAGCTGGTGGCGGACGAAGTCGAAGTCGACGGTGAACACGGGGTTCCCGTCCACCATCCCCATCGGACGCGATGTGATCCCGGTACCGGTCAGGTGGAAGGGCACGTGCCACCAGTGGTTGCGGCGCGGGCTGTGGCGCAGGCGCACCTTGCCGACGATCTGCGCGAAGCGGTGCAGCGTCTGCTTGGTGTCGGACCACGCCTCGAGCGGGAAGGGCGGGAACAGCTCCATGGTGCCGGGTCTCCTGGGTGGTGCCTTCTGGACTGGGCTGCGGTGCGGACTCGGTCCCGGTGGGACGCGCTCACCTCGGCCGGTGCGGGTACCCGTGCCGACCGCGCACGGGGCGGTCCGGTACGACGGCCGGATAGTCGTCCATCCGGGTGAGGGCGGTCCCGTCCTCGGTGGGGACCTCCCTGGAGCAGGGTCCCACGCGGTTCACTCCGTGGGCCGGACGCGCCGGACGCCCCCAGAAGACCCCGCCCTCGCCTCGTGCCGTCATGAGGACAACCCCCGTTCGCCTCTGCGTACCCCGGCGGACCGCACCCCAGGCCGGCCACGTTCCGTAACTGAATATGCCTGATCCGGCACGGATGTCACGTTTCCCACTCCGGAGTGGGCGGCAATCGGTTCTCAGACGGAGGTGGAGGACGCCACGTCGCGGGCGCGGACGAGGACCGCCGAACGGTTGCCGACCCGCACGCGTTCGAGCGCGCGCACCCCCTCGGGCAGCGCGATCCGCCGCGTGCGCGCCGTGACCACCACGACGGCCCGCTCCGGCAGGACGCGGCCGAGCGAGGCCAGGAGGGCGCCCACCGGGTCCTGCCCCGGCACGGCACCGGACCACCGGGTCATCTCCCCGTAGGGCACGTCCGTCACCACGAGGTCGGCGTCCGCCGGTTCGTCGAGGGTGAACACGTCGGCCACCGCCGAGTCGTGCGGCAGGTCACCGCCCATCGCGGCCAGACCGGCGGCGAGGTTGGCCGCCGCCTCGGCCCGCTCCACGAACGCCACCCGCCCGAAGTCCCGGGCCGACCTGCGCAGCTCCGCCTCACGCTCCGCCAGGCCGGAGGCCGTCAGCAGTTCCAGGTTGCGCGCCGCGAGCTCGACCGCGTCGGCGTCCACGTCCGACGCGCGTACGTGGGAGATCCGGTCGCGGTGGAGCAGCCCCAGCACCGTCACCAGGTAGCCGCCGCCGCAGCAGGGGTCCCACAGGCGCACCGGGGTGTCGTGTACGTGGGCCAGCGCGCGTTGGAAGAGCTCACTCGCCAGCCGCACGGGAAAGCCCGGGTACCCGGGCGCCGAACGCAGTACCTGGCCGCTCGCCAACGCCGAGTGGTCCGCCCGCTCGGTGGCGTACCGGTAGCCCAACGTGCCGTCATCCTTCCGTGCCCGGTGTCGTCGCCTCCGAGGGGGACCTTCCCCCTCGTGCGGGTTCCACCCCACAACGACAGGAGCCCGGCACCTCACGGTGCCGGGCTCCGGCTGCGGTCCTGACGGGATTTGAACCCGCGGCCTCCACCTTGACAGGGTGGCGAGCACTCCTAACTGCTCCACAGGACCTCGTTGCAGGAACAACTCTAGCGCGACTTCGGAGTACTTCGTACCGCCAGCCGCCTAAAGTGACTCACAACGCCCGACGAGACCGAGAGGAGACGGTGTGAGCGACCCGTCGGCGCCCCTGCCGCCCGGACCCGAAACCACCCGGGTCGACCGCTGGCTGTGGGCCGTCCGCCTCACCAAGACCAGGTCGGACGCGGCCCAGGCCTGCCGTGGCGGCCACGTCCGCGTCAACGGCCGCCCCGCCAAGGCGGCCACCGCGGTGAAGGCCGGGGACGAGGTCCGCGTCCGCCTGCACGGCGCGACGCGGCTGGTCGACGTGAGCCATGTCATCGTCAAGAGGGTCGGAGCACCCATCGCGACGCGGTGTTACGTCGACAGGACACCCGCCCCTCCGCCCCAGGCGACCGGACCCGTGATCCGGCGGGACCGGGGCGCGGGCCGTCCGACCAAGCGCGACCGGCGCCAGCTCGACAGGCTGCGCACCGACCAGGGGCCGCCCGCCTGACCTCGGGCACGGCGCCGGTCCCGGGTCAGCGGGTCAGCGGGTGTCGCGCCAGGAAGCCGAGGGCCTCCCGGCTGGCCTGGGGCTCCGCCTCGTGCGGGTATCCGTGGCGGACCCCGGGCAGGACCGACAGGCGTGCGCCGGGGATGCGGTCGGCCAGCAGCTTCGCGTTGGCGACGGGGGTGAGCTCGTCGTCCTCGCCGTGCAGGACCAGGGTCGGCGCGGTGATGCCGGGGAGCAGGTCCCAGCCGTCGTGGTGGAGACTGGCCTCGTAGTGCCGCCGCTGGGCGCGCAGGGGGTTGTGCGGCACGATCGTGGCGACGGTGTCCGGGTGCGCGTCGGCCCAGGCCGGTGTGTAGAACAGGTGCGCGATGAGCCCGCGCCCCTCCTCGGTGTTGGCCCTGCGCAGCGCCATCGACGCCTCGGCGGGGCGCTCGACCTCGTGCTTGCCTCCCGGCGCGGTCGAGCCCAGGACGAGGGCTCCGACCCGTTCGGGGAAGGCGGCGGCGAGCGTCTGCGCGACCTTGCCGCCCATGGAGAAGCCGTAGACGTGGGCGCGCCCGGCACCGAGGTCGTCCAGGACGGCGACGGCGTCGCGGGCGAGGAGGTCCATCGTGTAGGGCGCGTCGACCGGGGCGTCACTGCCGCCGGTACCGCGCAGGTCCATCCGGACGACCCGGTGGTGCCGGGCGAGGTTCTCGGCGACCCCGTTCCACATGGTGTGGTCGAGGGACTGTCCGTGGACGAGGAGCAGGGGCTCACCCCCACCGAGGGTGTCGTACCAGATCCGGGTGCCGTCTGCGGCGATCGCGTGGCTCACGTGCGCGGACACTACCCCAGCGGCCGCGAACGCGCCGCGGTCCGGGTCACACCGCACCGGTCCGGCCGCGGTGCGCGGCGCCCGGGAGCGGGCGACCGCCCGAACCCGGCACGGTCGACGGCCGCCGTGCGGGCGGAGGCCGCCGCCACGAGGCCGGCGCCCAGGAGGAGCGCCACGGGGCCACCCCTCAGCCCGGCAGGTGCTCGGGGTTGCGCACCAGCGGCGACAGGCACGGGGTACCGGCGACCGGGTCCGGATACACCTTCGCCGCCAGCCCGAAGACGTCGCGGACCAGTTCCTCGGTGACCACGTCCCTGGGACTCCCGGAGGCGTAGACCCGTCCCTCCCGCATCGCCACCAGGTGGTCGGAGTAGCGCGCGGCCAGGTTGAGGTCGTGCAGGACCATGACGACCGTGGTGCCCTGGGTCCGGTTCAGCTCCAGCAGCAGGTCCAGGACCTCCACCTGGTGGGCGATGTCGAGGAAGGTCGTCGGTTCGTCCAGCAGCAGCAGGTCGGTGCGCTGGGCGAGGGTCATCGCGATCCACACCCGCTGCCGCTGCCCGCCGGACAGCTCGTCCACGGACCGCTCCGCGAGGTCCAGCGTGTCCGTGGCCGCCAACGCGTCCTGGACCGCCCGGTCGTCCTCGGCCGTCCAGCGGCGGAACCAGCCCTGGTGCGGATAGCGCCCCCGGCCCACGAGGTCGGCGACCGTGATCCCCTCGGGCGCGACCGGGTTCTGCGGCAGCAGCCCGACGACCCGGGCGACGTCGCGGGTGGCCAGGCCGTGGATGTCCGAGCCGTTGAGCAGTACCCTTCCCGAACGCGGGGTCAGCAGCCGGGCCAGGCCGCGCAGCAGCGTGGACTTGCCGCAGCCGTTCGCGCCGACGATCGAGGTGACCACGCCCGGCGGCACACTGACCGTGAGGTCGTGGACGACGGGGTCCTCCCCGTAGCCGAGCGTCAGCCCCTCGGTCTCCAGGGAGGTGAAGGCGCCGGTCGGCTGCGCCGCCCTCCCGCTGTCGGTCAGAGTCATGTCAACCACCCGCCCCGGACCGGTTGGTCCGCATGAGGAGCCAGAGAAGGTACGGAGCGCCCACGACACCGGTAACCACGCCCACGGGGAGGGTGATCCCGGGGATCGTGAACTGCGCGATGAGGTCGGACGCGAGCATGATCACGGCGCCGACCAGCGCCGCGGGGACCAGGGCCAATCGCCCCGACCCCACGGTACGCCGGGCGATCGGTGCGCTGACCAGGGCGACGAAGGCGACCGGTCCGGTGACCGCCACCGCCGATGAGGCCAGCGCCACCGAGACCAGCAGCAGCCAGAGCCGTGAGCGCTCCACGGAGACGCCCAGGGCGGCCGCCGGGTCGTCGCCGAGCTCCAACGAGCGCAGTCGAGGACCCAGGACGGCCAACAGCGCCACCAGGGACCCGGCGCAGGCCAGCAGCGGGTTCAGGGTGGGCCAGTCGGCGCGGGCCAGGCTGCCCGTGATCCAGGTCAGCGCCACCGTCGCGTCGCGGACGTCCGTCTGGGTGAGGACCCAGGAGACGACGCTCGTGGCCAGGGCGGCCACGCCGATGCCCGCGAGCAGGAGCCGGTATCCGACCACGCCGCGCCGCCAGGCCAGCAGGTAGATCGCGACCGCCGCGCCGACACCGCCCAGGGAGACCACCCCGGTCAGGGCCAGCCCGCTGATCCCCAGGTAGACCACGCCGACGACCCCGGCCGCGCTGGCCCCGTGGGTGATACCGATGATGTCCGGGCTGGCCAGGGGGTTGCGGACGATGCTCTGCAGCAGGGCGCCGGACAGTCCCAGGCACGCCCCGGCGGCCACCGCCGTGAGCAGGCGGGGCAGCCGCAGCTCCACGACGACGAAGCGGGTGACCTGGTCGGCGTGTCCGGTGAGGAGTTCGCCGAGTTCGGGCAGGGACACCGACGCCCGGCCCATGCTCACCCCGAGCACCATGAGCCCCAGAAGCATGACCAGGAGTACGAGTGTGACGCCGAGTTCGCGCCGGTTCCCGCGCAGGCGGACGGCGCGGACGGCGCCGCCCCGCACGGTGGCGGGCGGCCGGTCGGGGGTCGGCCGGGGGGCGGACGATCCGCGCACGGTCCCCGGGTCGCGTGTCACAGCCGCACCGCCCTTCCCCGTCGGACCAGGGCGATGAACAGCGGCGCGCCGATCGCCGCGGTGACGATCCCCACCTGGAGTTCCCCGGGCCGCGCGACCACACGCGCGAGGACGTCGCAGGCCAGGAGGAGGGTCGGCGCGGCGAGCGCGCTGAACGGCAGGATCAGGCGGTAGTCGAGGCCGACGACGAACCGTGCCGCGTGCGGCACGAGCAGTCCGACGAAGCCGATCGGCCCGACGGCCGCCGTGGCGGCGCCGCACAGCGCGATGATCGCGAGGGCGGCCAGTCCGCGGGTGCGGACCAGGTTCTGGCCCAGTCCGCGCGCCACGTCCTCGCCGAGGGCGAGGCCGTTGAGGGCCCGCCCCAGGCTCAGGGCGACGACCGCCCCCGCCAGGACGAACGGCGCGGTGCGCAGGAACACCGGCAGGTCGCGGGCGGCCAGCGCGCCCACCTGCCAGAACCGCATCTGGTCGAGGGTGGACTGGTCGATGAGGAGGACGGCCGTCACGATCGAGGTCAACGCGGCCGTGACGGCCGCCCCCGCGAGTGCGAGCTTGACCGGGGTGGCGCCCTCGCGGCCCAGGCTCGACACCCCGTACACGACCGTCGCCGCCAGGGCGGCGCCCGCGAAGGCGAACCAGACGTATCCGCCCGGAGAGGCCACACCGAGGAGGCTGATCGCGGCCACCACGGCCAGGGAGGCCCCCGCGTTGATCCCGAGCAGCCCGGGGTCGGCGAGGGGGTTGCGGGTCAGTCCCTGCATGACCGAGCCAGCCATGCCCAGGGCGGCACCCGCCGCGAGCCCGACGAGGGTGCGCGGCACCCGCCGGTCGACGACGACCAGGTGCTCCGGGTCGGACAGGTCGGTGTTGAGCAGCGCGTCGGCGACGACGTGGAGCGGCAGGGGGTTGGCCCCCACCGCGAGGCTGCACGCCGCGGCGGCCGCGAGTCCCGCGCCCAGCAGGACGAAGCCCAGCGGGGCGCGGAACCGACCGCGTGGTCGGACGGCGGGGGCGGTTCCGGTCCCGCCCCCGGTCGTGGTGGTCATGTCGGCGTCCGTGCTACTCGACGTTCTCGGCCGCGGCGGCCAGCTCCGGCACGTACCGGTCGAGCATCCAGGGGATGGACAGGACGGTGGGGGCGCTGCTGGCCATCACGAAGTCCTCGCCGACGATCGGGGCGAAGCGGTCCTCCCGGATCGCGGGCATGGCGGCGACGAGCGGGTCGGAGGTGAACTCCTCCAGGGCGGCCTCGTCCGCGAAGTACATGACCAGGACGTCGGCCTCGATCTCCTGGAGGTTCTCGTAGGAGACCTGGAAGAAGAACGAGTCGTCGGGGTCGGCGTCCAGACCGGTCACGCTGGCGCTGGGCTCCATCCCCAGGTCCGTGAGCATCTCGACGCGGGGGTCGTACTCCCGGTAGACGTTGAGCACGTCCGCCTCGTTCGCGGCGGCGTAGAAGAAGGTGGTGCCCTCCAGGACGGGGTGCTCGGCGGCGAGCCCCTCGACCTGTTCCCGGGTCTGCGCCAGGAGGCCGTCGGCCTCCTCCTCCATGCCGAGCGCCCTGCCCACGATGTCGACCTGCTCCTGCCACGTGGTGGCCCAGGGCTGGTCGGGGTAGGCGACGGTGGGGGCGATCTCGGAGAGGCGGTCGAAGTCCTCCTGGGTGAGCCCGGAGTTGGGGGCGAGGATCACGTCGGGGCGGGCCTCGACGATCTCCTCCAGGGGCGGGGCGTCGGCGTGCGCTCCGGTGAGGACGGTGGGGCTCTCGCCGCCGATCTCGGCGATCCGCTCGGCGTCCCAGGGGAAGATGCCGTTCTCGTCGCCGCCGTAGTCGTTGCGGGGCATGGCGACCGGCATGACGTCGAGGGCGAGGACGACGTCCTGGGCGGACCATCCCCAGGTGACCACGCGTTCGGGCTGCTCGGGGATGACCGCCTCGCCGAGGGCGCTGTCGATGGTGACGGGGAAGGCGCCGTCGCCGCCGCCGTCCGGGGCGGCCGGGTCCTCGGTGTCGCCTCCGGAGCAGGCGGACAGGAGAGCGGTCAGGGCGAGCCCGGCGGCGGCGTACCGTGCGGGTCTGGGCAGGTGTACTGCGGGCATGCGAAAGGGCTCCTCAACATGGGCGTGGCCGAACCTCCGCCGACCGTCGGCGGCATGGCGAGGGCTGGTTAGGCAAGGCTAACAAAACCTCTGGCCCGCCGTGACCCGGCCCCCACCTCGTTGGACGCGTCCCCGCAGGTGGGGGCGGTGTCACCGTCGGTGACGGGCACGGCGGACCCCGGCAGGAGCCGCCGCACCCCCGCGCGAACCCCTCCGGACGGAACCGTCGTCAGGCGGAGCCGTCGCCCCCGGGAACGACGCGCTCGACCGCCGCGTCCACCAGCTCGCGGGCGCGTTCCTCGGAGATGACCTCGGGCAGGGTCAGCCGGTCCAGGATCAGCCAGTTCAGCGCCAGGTAGAGCAGGGTGACGGAGGTGTCGCCCCCGGGAAAGCCGGTACGGACGTGGAAGTCGATGTTGGCGTCGAGGTCCGCGCGGACCCGCTCGGTGAGCAGGCGGCGCAGCTCCGGACGGCGCGTGGCCTCCAGCCGCAGTTCGAGTTGGGCGAGGAAGCCGGAGCGGAAGTCGCTGACCCGGCCCACGGTCTCGTGCATGAGCTCGGCGACACGGGCGCGGTCGTGCGGCCCCTCCTGGGCGGCGGCGAGGAGGTCGACCCCGGGCTCCAGCCGTTCGTAGAAGCGGTGGCCGACCTGGGTGAGCAGGTCGTCGCGGTTGTTGAAGTAGTTGGAGGCCGTGCCGACCGGGACGCCCGCCTCCTGGTCCACGGCGCGGAAGGTCAGGCCGCGCGCGCCCTCACGGGCGAGCACCTCGATGGCGGCGTCGAGCAGGGCGGCCCGGCGCTCGGGATTCTTGCGCATGACGATTCTCCTCCAGTCGGATTGACATCACTTCAAACGTAGTACTACATTTAAACCACTCCACACGAAGTACTACAAGCAACGTGAGAAGAGGGGCCGCGCGCCCGTCCGACCACGGAGAGAGGACGCCTGTGCGCAAGCTCGTCTACTACGTCGGCATGTCCATCGACGGCTACATCGCGGGCCCCGGGGACGAGATCGACGACTTCCCGGTGACCCAGGACGTGATCGACCTCATCGTCGAGGACTTCCCGGACACCCTGCCCACCCACGTGCGCGAACACCTGGGAGTGGACGTCCCGAACCCGAACTTCGCGGTCGTCGTCCAGGGCCGGTCGACCTACGAACCCGCCCTGAAGCTGGGGATCACCAGCCCGTACGCCCACCTGAGGCAGTACGTGGTGTCGGGGAGCCTCGGAGAGAGCGGGGACCCCTCGGTGGAGGTCATCGCCACGGACGTCGTGGAGCGGGTCCGGGAGCTGAAGGCCGAGGAGTCCGGGGAGGAGGGGGACGTCTACCTGGCGGGAGGGGGCCACCTGGCGGGCGCCCTGCTCCCGGAGATCGACTCGCTGGTCGTCAAGGTCTACCCGGTCGTACTGGGCACGGGCGTCCCGCTGTTCCGGGCCGACTTCTCACCGACCCGCCTCACGCTCAGGAACGCCCGCCCCCTGGAGAGCGGCACGGTCGTCCTGACCTACGACAGGCGGTGAGCGGCGGAGGGCGGCCGGGCCCCACCGACCCACCAGCGCCCCCTCACGGCCCGAGCGGCGCACACAACCCACATGCAAGCGGAAGGCAAGCGGCGTGGGTTGGGGTGAACGAACGAAGCGCCGCAAGGAGCGATACGCACGACGACGAACGGAGTCCTGTGTCCCGGATTCGCAAGTCCCTCGTCTACCTCGGTGCACTGGCCATGGTCAGCACGGCCACGGTCGGTCTCGCGTCCGGCACCGCCTCGGCCGCCTCCTACAACGGAGCCTGCGGCAGTGGATACCAGGTGCTCGACAGCCGCAACATCTCGGGGGCGACCGTGTACGTCACCTACAACTACTCCAACGGCTACAACTGCGTGACCACCGTCCGCAACACACCCGGCAGCGCGGTCAACATGGGTGCGGCCGTCAAACGCAGCAGCGACAGCACATGGGTGATCGACGACGACGCGTACACCACCTACGCCGGCCCCGTGTACGTGCACGCGCCGAACCAGTGCATCGACTGGGCCGGCTACTACTCGTCGACGTCCAACCAGGTCATCGTGACCGACGACTTCTGCAACTAGGCTCCGCACCAGGCTGGGGACGTGTAGTCGTGTTCGGGACCAGACCGCTCCCGAACACGGCCGCGCATTGGCCGCAGCCATCCACCAGCACCCGCCACGGTCCACCGACGACCACCGGCACAGCAAAGAGCCCCGCTGCCTGTCTTCCCAGGTGGCGGGGCGTTTTCGCGTGTCTGCGAGAGGTGGCTAGGGGCGGGGTCGAACCGCCGACCTTCCGCTTTTCAGGCGGGGCAGGTGGCGTGACTTGCGGATTCACACCTGTGAGGGTGTCCACCAGCGTTCACCGTCGATCACCCCCGGTTGCTGTCGTTGCTGTCACGCTGCTGTCGCCACCCACGGCCTCGACGTAGGGGAAGACGGCCCACCACAGCGGCACCGCGCGTGCGCTCCTCCGCCCGCCACCACTCCCCAGCCCCAGAACTTCGGCAACCACGGTTCCGGGCCGAGGTGCCCGATAGCGCTGGTGTCGGTTACCCGAGACAGACGCAATCCGCTATCGGGTGCCTCGGGATCTGAGCACGTCATCAACCGATTTCTCCGGAACGGCAACCGTTCGTCGGCGGGTCGCGTCAAAATGCCAATCAGGACGGCCATCGGCCGCGCTCGGGACCGGGCGGCAGCCCGCAGCCCGAGCGGCGGCCGGAGGCCGCTGCGACGGCGCTCGCGCCGTCGCCTTGATTCCATACAGCCCAATTCAGCAAAGAGTCAGATAGGCGAAAATGAGCGAAGACATTGACCGCGAATCTTCAGAAACACAGATCGTCGAAATAGATGAGCTAAGAAGAAAAATAGAGGAATGCAAGAATGCACTTGAATACAACGGCAACATTGAGCGCATTGCCGTTGGCGCAATCATTATATTTACGACGCTCTCCATTGCATCTGCTTCCCTTGTTTTGACACCTTTCCTACTGGCTCCAATCATTGTTCACGTAGTAGCGTCAGTTATTTTTGGAGGTATTGCTGCTTTTGGTTTCGTTTGCTTGCATCAAGGTACCAAGGCGGATAATGAGTGGAAGCAGGAGCTTTCGGAGCTGCGCGATCGCCGAAAATACGCACGAATAAAGCTAGAGCAGTCGACCGACAACAACTGGAGCGCAGTACTCTGGTCCTACCATGCTGAAGTGGCTTCAACTATTGACGAATACAGGAGCAGCGCCCGGAAATACAGGACGATCCACAACCGTTTTCAATTTTTTATCATCATTGCCTCCTCCCTGGTAACCCTCATGGTAACCGCATCCACGAGCATCCCCGGGCTTGAATGGGGGGCCGCGATCCTCAGCTTCCTTGTCGCATCCGCCACCGGAATTACTGGATACTTCAAATATCGCGAACGGGCAGTGAATCTACAAAGAACTGCCGACGAACTTGAAAGGGAGTTCAATTCTGTAGAAATTGGGATTAATGATTACTCGCGAGACGGTGAAGAGAGCTCTGTAAAGCAGCTTCGGATATTCGCAGAGAGAGCAGAAGAGATAAAGAACGAGCAGAGAAAGAGAGAACAGCAGCTTGAACAGTCTCCGGAGCCCCGATCAGGAGCACGGGGGAACGCTAGTCAGTAGCCTCTCTCCTCTACCCTGCGCGCCCCCTGGTTCGATGACCCGCTGGGGCCAACTGACGTTCCCCCCTCAGCTGCGGTAGACCTTGCCTATGGCTGATGGACGACTGAAGGCCGCGGGGCAGACACTGCGCGAGGCTCGGAAGCGGGCGGGGTTCTCGGGAGCCGAGCTGGCATCGCGTGCGGGGGTGACACAGCCGACCGTGTCCCGAGTGGAGAACGGACGCCGGGTCTCCAGCGTGGATGCGGTCGTGAAGATCATCCGGGCCTTGCCCTTCGCCCAAGGGGAGGCGGAACGACTGACCGCCGAGTGGCGCGAGATGTACGCCGCCACCGCCTCAGAGAAGAGGGTGGACGCGGGCGTGTCCCTCGTCGCCGGGGCCGGGCGGAAGCTCCTCGTGACCGCAGCTGAGGTGTGGGCGTTCCAGGACGCCATGATTCCTTCGCTCCTCCAGACAGCCGACTACTCAGGGGCTCGCAACGGCCCCGGGGCGTCTGTGGGTGACCTCGCTGAACTACTCACCGATGGAGGCAAGAGCTTCCGGTTCGTCGTCACTGAGTCGGCGTTGCGCACCTGGCCAGGGTCGGGATCGTTCATGGCCGCTCAGCTTGCTCATCTCCTGGAGGTGGCGGAGAGGCCGAACCTGTCGCTAGCGGTCATCCCGTGGGGCACTGGTTTGCCGGTGCTGCCTCCGCACGGGTTCACAGTCTGCGACCAAGCCGGGGTCCTGGTGGAGACCTACACAACCGAGATGACCCTGACCGGAACCGACCACGTGTCGGCGTACCGGGACGCCTTCGCCCAGCTCGAAGCCGTGGCGGTTGGCGGGGATGTCTGCCGGTCGCTGGTGGAGCGCGTGTCCTCGGACATCACCAAGCTTATGCAGTGAACTCATTGAATAGACTGCGCTTCTTGGCGTAGCCTGCCGTCAAGCAAGGTGTATACCCCTCTAGACGGCGGTGGTCGATGTGCGTAGCTGGGCACGCATGTTCCCTGGACAAGTCGATGAAGTAGCCAAAGCCCGCGCCTTCGTGCGCGCGCTCCTCGAAGGACATCCCGCCGTCGAGGACGCCGAACTGGTCGTCAGTGAGCTGGCCACGAACGCGCTCCTGCACACACGAAGCCGTGGACATCTGGGCATGTTCATCGTCCGGGTGCGCGACTTCGGCGACCGCGTCCGCATCTCCGTCGTGGACTACGGCAGCGAGGACGAGACGCCGCACATCAACCCCTCGGGCTCCACCGCGACATCCGAACACGGTCGCGGGCTGCTCCTCGTCGACCAGTTGGCCAAGGAGTGGGGAGCCGTTCCGGAGCCGGTGGGGACGTGTGTCTGGGCGGACCTGCCCTCCTTCGGCAAGCTGTGACTCCTCGCATGCCCCGTCGGCGGGCTCGCCTGCGCACGGTGGATGCCCTGACCGGTGAGGACGTCTCCCCTCGTCCTTCGACAAAGGCCCTCCTCTCGCCACCCGGTGTTTCTCCCGCACTGTCTAGAGTTCTAGACTCGGGTCTCACAGCCGAGGGGGTGACTATGCCGGGCGAGTACGAACGCATCGCGGAGATCGAGGATCCGTTCCTCCTCCTGCGTGCGGCCACAGAACGCCTGGCCGAGGCCCAACAAGAGGTCACCGAGCTCTCCCGCCTGCGGCGGCGTCTCATCCAGGACCTCCACGCGCAGGGGATGTCCTATGCCCAGATCGCGGACAAGGCGGGACTGAGCCGTGGACGCATTCACCAGATCCGCCACACGGGACCCTCTCCTGAGGCTGCGTTCCTCGGCGTAGGCACGGTGACGATCGCGACGCCCTTGCGGCACGACCAGGTCAAGGACCGGCCCGTGCTGTCCCTGGACGACATGGCGACCGGCCAAGCCCTGGAACAGCTGGTGCGCGGCTTCGACATGCAGGTGAACCCCGACCACGTCACCGTGGACGGGCGTGTGGACCTCAACCGCCCCAACCTGATCGTGGTGTGTGGCCCTGCCATGTCCGAAGTGATGCGCTCGGCCTACGCCACGGATCCCGTGCTCCGGTGGGAGAACCCCGAACCGGGCCTGTGGCTGCTCACCGACACCCAGACGGGCGAGAGCTACCGTTCCGGACAGGAGATGGATCCCCAACTCCCTATGGACGTCGCGTACGTCGGTCGGCTCCCGCGTCCTGACGGCAACGGCACCTTCCTGGCCATCGCGGGCATCCATCCTCAGGGCTCACGCGGTGTCGCACACTTGCTGTCCCAGGAGATCGCCTCACTCTGGGGACAGGTCCGTACCGATCGCTTCTCGGCGCTGGTGCGCACCGAGTACGACCCAAACACGCACGAACCGACCAGAACCGAGCTGATCACCCCCCTGTACCGCCACGACCAGGACTAGCGCATGCCCTTCCGGCTGGCCACGGAACCCGCCCACCCCGGACGCGACAACGAGGACTTCGCGGCCGTGGTCGCCTCCGGCGTTGTACTGCTGGACGGTGTCAGCGCCCCCAAGGGGTGGGACACGGGGTGTTCGCACGGGGTGGCCTGGTACACGCGCCGCCTGGGCGGTCTCCTGGCCGCCAACCTGGACGCTTGGCTCCCTCTGCGCGAGGCCCTGGCCGACGCCATCACCACGGCTGCCCCACTGCACTCCGACACCTGCGACCTGACCAACCAACAGACTCCGTCGGCAACGGTCGTCATGGTCCGGATGGCGGACACGGACCTGGAGTACCTGGTCCTGTCGGACTCGGTCCTGGCCGTGCAAGGCAACGGCGACGGGATCCACGCCATCACGGATGACCGCCTGGAGGACGTCAAGGCCCGGGTGGGCAACGAGGCCGACCCCCAGGAGCGCGCCCGGGCCATTCAGTCTCAGCGCAACGTCCCCGGAGGGTTCTGGACCGCTGGCGTCGACCCTCGCGCGGCGGACGAGGCCATCACCGGAACGCTCCCGTTGGCCGACGTTCGGGCGTTCGCCGTCCTGACCGATGGGGCCACACGAGGAATCGACCTGTTCACCTCGATGACCTGGGCTCACTGCTTCGACCTGATCGCCGAACAGGGTCCGCACGCGGTCATCGATCACGTGCGCCAACAGGAACGAATCGACCCTGACCAGGTGCGATACCCACGCGGAAAGCACAGTGACGACGCGACGGTCGTCGCTTGGACACCCGCCTGAGTAGACCCCTAGACAAGGACTTGCCTCGGTTGCTATCTTCTTCTGCGTAGACCCCTAGACAGTGATCTTCGGCGGACTCTCGCTGCGACTGTCTAGGGGGGTCGACAATCGAAGGGGATGGACATGGCTATTCAGGGTGCGTTGCCGGTGGAGTTCGGGACGGTGTTCCCGCACGGGGCCTTCGCTCTGGGGGTGGAAGCGATCACGGACTTCGAGACCAAGCGTCCGCAGTTGGACAAGGACTCGGGGTTGCCGTTGTGGGCGGTGGACGTGATCGACGCCGATCCGGAAGCGCGGGGCAAGGCCAAGTCGGTGAAGGTCAAGGTCGCAGCTGAGGTGTGCCCGACGCTGCCGGACGAGGTGCCCGGGCTGCCGTTCCGCCCGGTGGAGTTCGAGCAGATGGCGGTCATGCCGTACGTGGACGACAACGGCCGTCGCCCCCGGGTGGCCTACTCCCTGCGGGCGCGCGGGGTGAAGGCTCCTGGTGCCGGTGGTGGGCGTCGCTCCCAGAGCAAGGACGCCGCCTGACCCCTGCCTGAACGTGAAGCGGGGCGGCCTGGTGCGCCAACACCTAGCCGCCCCTTCAAACCCCTACTCGAACCCTGCGAAAGCTTCGTGAAGAGGTGTCTTCAAGTATGTCCGATTACCCCACCGACCTGTCCGGGCTCTCCGGCGCACGGCTGGTTCGGCTGTTCCTGGAAGCGGTGGACACCCCCCGCACCACCCCTGGTGAGTGGGCGGAGTTCTTCGACTTCAAGGCCCGTGTGTTCGCGCTCATCGCGGACCGGGACGGCAACCCCGATGCGGCCCAGGCCGCCGAACGGGCGCGCACCAACCGGGACCGGGTCCTCCACGAGGCCATGGACGGCGGTGACGTCTGATGCCGTCCAAGGTGGGTGCCACTCAGACGTCCCCGACTCTGCCGTCTCCGGCCCAGGGGGTGCGATGGACGACCCCGATCGTGGAGACCCCCGGGATCGTCGTGCTCGCCTCGTGGGTGTGGCGGCTGCTCCGGTTCCTGGTCACGTTGCCGTTCCGGTTCCCCGTCTTGGTCGGCTCGCTGGCCTCCTGCGCTGCGGTGTGGTGGTGGTTCGGCTGGCTGGGCCTGGCCGTGCTGTGGGCAACCGCCACGGTGGCCGCGCTGGTGTGGTGGCGCGTGTGGCCGGACTCCTACCGTCAGTGGGTGACGCTGCGTCTGTTGGCGTGGTGGCGGCACGTGGTGGTCTACCGCCGGCACTGGCAACCCGTCCTGGTCATCTCCGGGCTGGCCGAGTCCTACCAGGAACGCCGCTACCTCCCCCGCATCCGCCGTGTCTCCTGCACCTCCTGGGCCGACCGGGTCCGGGTGACCTTGGTGGCCGGGACCTCCCCGGTCGATTTCGAAACCCGCGTGGCCGAGCTGGCGCACGGGTTCGGTGCCCCGTCCTGTCGTGTGGTGGTGGAGGGGCCTCGACGGATCACCCTGGAGTTCCCCCGACACGACACGTTGGCCGCACCCCTGGACGCCTTCAACGTTACGGACGAGGCGGATCTGTCCGCACTGCCGGTCGGCGTCACCGAAGACGGTTCCGAGTGGCGGCTTCGCCTGCACGGGACGCATGTCCTGGTGGCGGGGGTGACCGGGTCGGGGAAGGGGTCGGTGATCTGGTCCGCCATCCGCGCGATGCTCCCCGCCGTCGCTGACAACACCGCGCAGGTGTGGGCGATCGACCCCAAGCGGATGGAGCTGTCCTACGGCCGGGGCCTGTTCGCCCGCTACGCCGATGATGGCGAATCCGCGGTGGCCGTCCTCGAACTGGCCGTGAGCCAGATGCAGGACCGGGCACGCCGCTACGCCGGTCGCCAGCGCTCCCACGTCCCCACGAACACGGATCCGTTCGTCCTGGTGGTGCTGGACGAGGTGGCGTTCCTGACTGCCTACCACCCTGACCGCGACGTGCGCCGCCGCGCCGAGAACGCCATAGCCACCCTCACCTCCCAGGGCCGTTCGGTCGGCTTCTCGGTGCTCGCCGCTCTCCAGGACCCCCGGAAAGAGGTCATGAACCTTAGGAACCTGTTCCCGGACAAGGTCGCCCTGCGCCTGGACGAGGCGTCCCAGGTGGACATGATCCTGGGGGAGGGCGCCCGGGACCGTGGGGCGAACGCGCATCTGATCGACCCGGGGCTTCCCGGGGTGGGCTACGTCCGCATGGAAGGCTCACCGGCTCCGGTCCGGGTGCGGGCCGCCTACGTGTCCGACGACGACATCACCGCCATGGCCGAGGTCTACGGGTCGGAGGTGGCCTGATGCCCACACCGACCGGGAAGACCACGCGTGCCGAACGGCTCGCGCAACCCCTGGCGCGTGAGGTGGCCGAACAGGTCGCCGCTGACCACGGGGTGTGCATCCGCCCGGTCTCCCTTCGACGCACTGACATCGCCACTGGTGCCACCGAGATTGTTGACGTGCCGTGTGGGTCCACCCTCGAATCCCGGTGTCCCGCCTGCGCCAAGCGGAAGCGGTCGCTACGGCGGACCCAGTGTGAGGAGGGCTGGCACCTGGCTGAGGAACCCGTGGTGGAACCTGACCCGCCCTCGGAGGTGCAACGCTCCTGGGTGGAACAACGGGCCGTGGTCACCGCCGAACGGGAACAACTCGCCTCCACAGGTTCGGCGTCGGCTGAGGACCTGGCCGCACTGGACGCGGCTATCTCGGACCTGGATGAGGAGATCACCGCCTCCGGGCTCCGTGGCTCGGTGACCCGCTCGGGTTCCTCCTCGTCGGGGTCGCGTCGGGTCCGCTCCACCAAGCGGCGTCAGGACGTGCCCGACCTTCCCAAGCGACCCATGACCCGCAAGACGGTCGGGCGGGCCTACACCGACCCCAACACCGGCCGGACGTTCCGGCCGTCGTTGTTCATCACCCTCACCCTCGACTCCTACGGCCGTGTCCGCTCGGACGGGACCCCCGTCGACCCGGCGACCTACGACTACCGGCGGGCTGCTCGGGACGCCCTCCACTTCTCCAAGCTGGTCGATCGGTTCGTGCAGAACCTGCGCCGGGTCGCCGGGTTCGATGTCCAGTACTTCGCGGCCGTGGAACCCCAACGGCGGTTGGCTCCGCACCTGCACATGGCCACCCGGGGCACGATCCCCCGGGCCGAGCTGCGCCAGATCGCCGCCGCGACCTACCACCAGGTGTGGTGGCCCAACGCCGACACCGTTCGCTTCGAGGGTGACCACCTGCCGGTGTGGGACGAGGAAGCCGGAACCTACCTCGACCCGACCACGGGCGAACTCCTGCCCACCTGGGACGAGGCGCTGGACGCCCTGGACGAGGATCCCGACGCCGAACCCCATCACGTGGTGCGGTTCGGCCGACAGGTCGACGCCAAGGGGGTCGTGGCTGGTTCGGCGGACGCTGACCGATGCGTGCGCTACCTGGCCAAGTACCTGACCAAGGACATCGCCGAGTGCCACGAGGTCGAAACGATCTCCCAGGAACAGCACGTGGACCGGCTGCTGGACGCGCTGCGGTTCGAACCGTGCTCGCCCCGGTGCGCGAACTGGCTCCGCTACGGCATCCAACCCGACCAACCCAAGGCGGGACTCCGCCCCGGGTTCTGTCGCTCCAAAGCGCACCGCCGCGAACACCTGGGCTACGCCGGACGCCGCGTGCTCGTCTCCCGGAAGTGGTCGGGCAAGACCCTCGCCGACCACAAGGCGGACCGGCTGGCCTGGGTCCTGGACGCGCTCGGGATCGACCCGAACAACGAGGGCCAGGAGGACGAGAACGACCCCCGCTCACCGGCGCTGACCTCGGTCAACTCCGGACAGTTCGCGTGGGAACTGGCTAGCCCCACCGATCCGGACGTGGCTCCCCGGGAGCGCCGACTACTCCGGGCGGTCGGTGAGTCCCTCAAACGCCGCGCCCAACTCAACGCCGCTCGAACCTCCGAACTTTCGGCAACCCCTGAGCAGGAAGCAGCGTGACCATGACCGAACTCCTCCTGACCGTCGAAGAGGCCGCCGAACGCCTGCGAGTGAGCCGCTGGATGGTCTACAACCTCATCCGCTCCCGCACGCTCCGCACCGTCAAGATCGGGCGTCGCCGTCTCATCCCCGTCGCCGCGCTCTCCGAGTGCCTCGAAGCCCTGGAGGACGCCGCGTGAGCGCCTCTGAGAGCAACAACCGCCGCCGCAGGGGGCGCAGGCGTGCCAACGGTGAGGGAAGCATCTGGCAGCGCAAAGACGGTCGTTACGCCTTCGCTGGGTACGTCCTGACCACTGACGGCACGTACAAGCGTGTCCAGGGCTACGGACGCGACCACGACGACGCCCGCGCGAAGCTGAACAAGCTTCTGGCCGACTCCGACCGGGGTATCCCCGTCGCCTCCGAGAACTGGACCGTGGCGGAGTACCTGGACTACTGGCTGGAACACGTCGTGCGGGCCGAACGCCGCCCCAAGACGGTCCAGGGCTACGAAGGTGTCGTTCGCCGCTACCTTGTCCCCGGCCTGGGGAGGAAGCGGCTGGCCAAGCTCACCGCTCGGGACGTCCGGACCTTCGTCACGGGTGTTCGGCAACTCTGCAAGTGCTGCCGCAACGGCACTGACGCCGCTCGGGACAAGCCGCAGTGCTGCGCGCTCCCCGAACCCCGGTGCTGCAAGCAACACCTGTCGGCGCGCATGGTGCAGTCGATCCACGCCGTGCTCCGCAACGCCCTCCAGACGGCCGTCCGCGAGGAGGTGATCCCGCGCAACGTGGCGTCCCTCGTCAAGGTCTCGCCGCCGCGCTACGCGGTGAACCGGGGCCTGGACGTCGCCCAGTCGCGCCGCCTGCTCAAGGCGTCGGAGAACGACCGGTTCCACGCCCTGTACGTCCTGGCGCTCTGCCTGGGCCTGCGGCGCGGGGAACTGCTCGGGCTGCGTTGGTGTGACGTCGACTTGGACGCGGGGCGCCTGGAGGTCGTCCACACCCTGCAACGGGTCTCCGGCAAACTCACCCTCGTCCCTCCCAAGACGGAGGGCTCGGCTCGAACGGTACCGCTCCCTGGGATCTGCGTGGACGCGCTCAAGGCGCACCGCAAGCGGCAGTTCATCGAACGCTCGGACGCCTTCCCCGGCTGGGAGGAACACGGGCTCGTCTTCCCATCTCGCCGGGGCACTCCCCTGGAGCCGGACAACCTGCGGCGGAGCTGGGAACCGCTGCGTCGGGCGGCGGGCCTGGACGGGATGCGCTTCCACGACCTGCGGCACACCTGCGTGACGCTCCTGCTCAACCTGGAGGTACCGCCCCAGGTGGTCCGGGAGATCGTCGGACACAGCGACATCGGAGTCACGATGACGATCTACGCGCACGCCTCGCTGGACGACAAGCGGCGGGCGCTCGGGAAGCTGGGGAACGCGCTCGGCTGAGCCGGTTGCTGTCACGTTGCTGTCAAAAAACGCCCGGGGCCTGTGGCCTCCGGGCGTGTTCCCTGTTCAGGGTGGGTGGCTAGGGGCGGGGTCGAACCGCCGACCTTCCGCTTTTCAGGCGGACGCTCGTACCAACTGAGCTACCTAGCCATGCGCGCCGATCGCTCGGCGGCATCTGCGGTCCTGACGGGATTTGAACCCGCGGCCTCCACCTTGACAGGGTGGCGAGCACTCCTAACTGCTCCACAGGACCTTGTTCGGTTGTCACGCCGGTTCCGAGGACCCGGCGCGTTGCTGCGGTACTCATTCTGCCAGATGTCCGACAGTGGTCTGACCGCCTCGTACCCCCAACGGGATTCGAACCCGCGCTACCGCCTTGAAAGGGCGGCGTCCTAGGCCGCTAGACGATGGGGGCCCGTGTGACAGGTCAAGCATAGGGGAGATTCCCACCAACTCCAAAGCGATTCGCCCGCCCATCGCGGACGGTCTCCGCCTGCGGGAACGTCACTCCCCGGACGGGCTCGCCGACGCGTCGGGGCCCCCGCCCGACTCCCCCACCCGACGGTCGGGGTCGGGTTCGACGTGCCGTTCGACCTGCGCGGACGTCAGACCGATCCCACCGAGGTCGATGTCGTCGCGCGCCTGGAGACGCCCGGTCTCCGCGTCCAGGTACAGCACCGACGCCTGGTACGGGATCGGCCGCCCCGCGGCGTGATCAAGACCACCCAGGCCCGCGCCGCCCGTGGACCCCTGCACCAGGAACCGTGTGCCCTCGGATCCGAGCCGTGTGGACCGCTGGTGCTCGTTCCCCATGAGGACGAGCGGCGCCACACCGTCGAACGGCCCCGCCTGCGCACGCGTGTGCAACACGGCCACGTCCACCTCGTCCCCGGAGTCGGCCACCGCCTCCGCCTGCTCCTCGCCCAGTTCGGCGACCTCCCGCGGACTCGGGTTGAGCCGGGTCGCGTCCGGGACGAACCGCGGATCGCCCGCCCCGTAGAGGGTCAGCCCCGCCACCTCCCGGACCTCCCCGTCGAGCACCACGGCGTTCGGCTGCGCCGCCACCGCCCGCTGGGTCCCCATGGAGTCGTGCCGTCCGCGCACCCACACGTAGGGCACCTCCAGGTCGGCGATCTCGTCCGCGAAGGCGTCCTCGGCGGCGCTTCCCCGGTCGGTCAGGTCGCCGGAGTCCACGATCAGGTCGATCCCGTACTGGTCCGCGAGGGTGCCGATGATGGCCCACGACGCCGGGTTGAGATGGATGTCGGACACGTGCAGGACGCGGATGACCGACTCGTCCTCCTCGTACACGGGCAGGGTCGAGGTCGCCTCGTAGAGCCTCGACACGTTGCCCACCAGTCCGGCGAGCTGCTCCTGGTACTGCGTGAAACGGCTCACGACGGCCTCGGCGCTACCCACCACCTGCGGTGCCCCCGCGATGAGGCCCGTGTACCGGGGCTCGGCGATCGCGCTCGGGTTGAACGTGGCCGCGGCGACGGCCCCGGAGGCCGCGAGCACCGCCAGCGACGTCGCCGCGCTGCACAGGGCCCGCCACACGTTCCTGAACAGCACCAGCCCCACCAGCAGCGCCCCCAGGCCGGCGGCCAGCACCCCCCGGACCAGCAGCGCGGTCACCCCGGTGCGCAGGTCCTCGCCGATACCCGCGGCCATGCGGTTGATGGACTCCGGGTCGGCGAACATCTCCTCGGCCGCGGACAGCCGGATGTCGGAGATGGTCGCCTCCAACCGCAGCGGGGCCCGGTGGGTGTCGAAGGCGAGCTGCCCGAAGGGGGCGACGTCGACGACCGTCTCACCGTGCCACTGGGGCACCAGGCTGAACGTGACGTCGGCCGGGCCGATCGGGGTGACGACCTGCCCCCCGAGGGCAAGCCCCAGCCACCCCCCGACGAGCCCCGCCACGACGACGCAGGCCCAACGCCACGTACGTCCGGCCCGCACACGCTGGAAGGCTCCCCGGTAGTCGTATGCGCGGACTGATTCCCAAGACACCACTCCCCCATGATGCCGCCACCGCGGACCGTTCCCAATGTTTCCTCCCGTCCAGAGTGTTATGTCTCTTCCAGCTCCCTTCCGGCACCCGCGGCCAGGCAGCACAATGGCTGGTGTGGTGGAACTGACGCGCGCGCAATTCGAGGAACTGGTCGCGGACGCCCTGGACGAGATCCCCTCTCATCTGGCGCGACTCATGGACAACGTGGTCATCACGGTCGAGGACGAGTCGCCGGACGGTCTGCTCGGGCTGTACGAGGGTGTGCCGCTGACCGAGCGGGGCGACGCCTACTTCGGGGTGCTGCCGGACCGGATCCTCATCTACCGGCGCGACATCTGCGCGATCTGCGAGACCGCGGAGGAGGTCGTGGAGGAGGTCCGTGTCACCGTCATCCACGAGATCGCACACCACTTCGGCATCGACGACGCCCGGCTCGACGAGCTCGGCTGGGCCTGACAGCCCAGGAACGGGACACAGAAGGACGAAGTGCCTGATTTGCCCTACCCCGGAAAGTCGAATCGACACCAGGGGGCGCCAACCTGGAATTCCAGGTTCATTCCGGCGCTCCCGTACATCTCCCCCCGAACCGCGCCCCCGATACGCCGAGAAGCAGGTCAGGGTGCACCCGAACGCGCGGGAAAACCCTAACCCAGCGCAACGAATCAGACACGAAATCCTCAAAGCGGCTTGCGGCGAGCCGCCACGTCGGGAACGGTTGGTCATCGGGACGCGACACAGCGTGAATTCAACCCTGTAAAAACGAGGGAGTGCCGGGTGTCGAATCCGAGCCTCGACAAATCATCTGATGACGGGGGCCACGAGACCCCCAACCCCCCGAGCGAGTCCTGGCGGAGCAGCTACCGCGAGGTCATGAGGATCGGCGAGTTCCGCTCCATCTGGCTCGCCCACGCGCTCTCGATGATCGGCACCAACGTGCTGAACATCGCCACCAGCATCCTCGTCTACCAGCTCACCGGGTCCGCCTTCGCGACCGGTGTCACGCTCGCGGTCACCTTCCTGCCCCCGTTCATCGCCGGGCCGCTGCTGTCCGGACTCGCCGACCTCTTCCCCCGCCGCCAGGTCATGGTGGTGTGTGACCTGGTCCGCGCCCTGGTCGTGCTCCTCATCGCCGTTCCGGGGATGCCGGTCTGGGCGATCTGGACGCTGCTGTTCTGCTCCGTCCTGCCGTCGATCCCGTTCGCCGCCGCACGCGCGGCGCTCATGACCGAGATCGTCCAGGGCGAGCGGTACGTGGCCAGCACGGCCATCATCCAGCTCACCTCGCAGGTCGGCATGCTGATCGGCCTCGTCGCGGGCGGAGTCGTCGTCGGGTTCATCGGTCCGCACGTCGCCGTGGCCGCCAACGGCGCCGTCTTCGTCCTGTCCACGCTCATCGTGCTGGTCGGTGTCCGCCCCCGCCCCGCCGCCCGCTCCGGCGACGAGGACCGCCCGGGCTTCCTCGCGATGACCCGGGACGGCGCCAAGCTCGTCTTCGGCGACTCCCGCCTGCGCACCCTGGCGCTGCTCGCCTGGCTCGCCGGCCTGTACTCGATCCCGTACGGCCTCGCCAAGCCGATGGCCGCCGAGATCGGCGCGGGGGACGCGGCGACCGGGTTCATCATGGCGGGCTCCGCGGTCGGAGCGCTGATCGGCGGACTCGTCCTCACCCGGCTGATCCCGCCGCCCACCCGGATGCGACTGCTCGGCCCGCTGGCCGTGCTCACCTCCGTGCCGCTGCTCCTGTGGCTGCTGGACCCGCCGCTGTGGCTGATGGTCACCGCCCTCGCCCTGGTGGGGGTCGCCGGCTCCTACCAGTTCGTCGCCAACGCGGCGTTCGTCCTGTGCGTGCCCAAGGAGGGCCGGGCCCTGGCCTTCGGGCTGGTCGCGGCGGGACTCCAGGTCGCCCAGGGCGTGGGCATCCTCGTCGCCGGGTTCTTCGCGGAGTTCGTCAGCACCGGGACCGTCATCGTGGTGGCCGGCGCGCTGGGGATCACGGCCGCCGCCCTCCTCTCGATCCCGTGGGCCCGGGCCGCCGGTCCCACGATCGAGCGGATGAACGAGACCGAGCGGACCGCTTAGGGCCTGTTCCCCGGAGCGGTCACTCCAGGGGGGCTGGTTCGGGCTCCGGCAGGGGGCTTCGCGCGGGTACCGCGCCGTCAGGCGCCCGCCGGGGATGCCCGCCAGGGCGAGGAGGCCGCAACTGACGTCACGCACAAGCACGTCGCACGAACCCCCGTCGGCGGGGAACCGCCCGTACCGGTCCCAGGTGGCCCGCATCCGCACACCCCGTGACCTCCGCTTTCACGGGGATCCCGGAAGGAGGTACCCACGGGCGTGTGCGATATTGAGCCGACGACCCGCACCGCGCCCCGGGCCTCCCGACGGCGCCCCGGAGGCCGGGCCGTCACACCGTCGGGCGGGTTGCCCCGTCCGGTTCACGACCAGCGCCGAAGGAACACACCCGTGAACGGAAGACGCCGCCGCCACTTCCTGGCCGCACTGGAGCCCCTGCTCGAACCCGGGGAGCGGGTGGAGGTGACGACCGTCGTCAACCTGTCCTCGGTGTCCGTGGGCCGGACCGCGGTGTTCGGCGCGGCCTCGGCGATCATGAGCGGCGGAGCCTTCGCGGTCGTCCCGACGCCGACCCCCATGTACCTGGCGATGACCGACCGCCGGCTCTTCGTCTTCGAGGCGGACCCGGTGTTCTCCCGACCCCGGGGGCACCTGATGACCCTGCCCCGGGAGGGCCTGGTCCGCTCGGCGATCAGGGAGCGGGTGCTCAACTCCTCGTTCGACGTCTTCGCGCCGGGCGACGGACAGGGGCTGCGGATCGTCTTCCCCCTGCCCGCGCGCGGTGACCGGAACGCGGTCGCGGCGGCGCTCCCCCAGGTCGCCTGACCCGCGGGTCACTTCCCCTTGACAGCCCGGTCCGGGGCGCAGGAGGGTCGATGCACCAACCGAGGGGACCCACGGGACAGGGGTGCGGTGTGAGCGGTGATCTGGACCTGACGGTGGCGCGGAAGGTGCTGGAGGCCCAGCCCTTCAGCGTCCTGCTCGGCGCCCGGCTGACGGCCTTCGACGAGGAGGGTGCGACGCTGGAGCTGGAGATCCGGGACGACCTGCGCCAGCAGCACGGGTTCGTGCACGGCGGGGTGCTGAGCTACGCGGCGGACAACGCGCTCACGTTCGCGGCGGGCGCCGCGGTCGGCGCGCGGGTCGTGACCGCCGGGTTCACCATCGACTACCTGCGCCCCGCCCGGGGCGACCTGCTGCGGGCCCGCGCGCGGATCGTCCGGGCCGGGCGCACCCGTGTGGTGTGCCGCTGCGAGCTGTCCACCGTGGACGCCGACGGGGTGGAGACCCCGTGCGCCGTGGCGCAGGGGACGGTCTCGGTACTGGAGGGACCGGACGGGTCCTGAGGGCCGGTACCCGGGTCACCCGTCGGCGGCGCGGACCGGCTCCAGCCGGGGCCGCTTCGCCCTCCGGCCGTCGCCCGACGAGCGTCCGCGCAGCCGCCGCAACACCCAGGGGCCGAGGAACGCGGCGACCCAGGCGAGCTCCGCCCCGGCACGGCGCCAGGACGGCGGGGGCGCGAGCGGGGGCAGCGGATCGGACCAGGAGGCGTCACTGCCCGCGACGCCGAGCGCGTGGGCGACCGCCGCCGCGATACGGGCGTGCCCCAGCGGCGTGGCGTGGATGCGGTCGGCGCTCCACAGCCGGGGATCCGTGGTCACCGGGTACGGGAACGTGTCGACCAGCACGGAGCCGTGGCGGCGGGCCATGGTGCGGATCCGGTCGTTGAGGTCCAGCACGCGCGGGCGCAGCCGCCCCGCCAGCGGGGCGATCCGGGCGATGTCGGGGAAGGTGAAGGTCACCGTGGTCGCCCCGGAGGCGGTGAACGCGGCCAGCATCGCCTCCAGGTCGGCGGCCACGGCGTCCGCGTCGTACCCCGGTCGGACCAGGTCGTTCATGCCCGCCATCACGGTCACCAGGTCGGGGTCGAGGGCGAGCGCGGGCGCCAGTTGCTCGGCGCGGATACGCCCGGCCAGCCGTCCGCGCACGGCGAGGTTGGCGTAGGCGAACCCGGGTTCGTGGGCGGCGAGCGTCCCGGCGAGCCGGTCGGCCCACCCCCGGTACCCGGTGGCCTCGTCCCCGTCGTTCAGCCCCTCGGTCTGGCTGTCGCCGACCGCGACGTAGCGCAGGTACCCCACCGGCCTCACCCCCGTCCCGAGTCGGACTCGGTGCCGGTGTCCGCCCGCGCCGCCCGGCGGTCGAGCACGGCCAGGACCCGCTCGCCCCAGCGCACGTTCTCCCGCTCGAAGGCCAGGCCCGCCAGGAGGGTCAGGTAGGGGCCGACCCGCTCGGCGTGGACGAGGTGCTCCTCCTCGCTCCTCCCCTGGAGGAGGCGCTCGCGCAGCCGCTCGTAGCGGGCGATCTTCGCGCGCGCCCACCCGATCCGCTCCGCGACCGAGCCCCGGACCGCGGCGACGTCACCCGCGTCCACCGCCTGCACCTGGACCAGGAGGTCCTCACGCATCGCGCCCGGTCTGGGCGGCGCGGCGGTGAACTCGCGCAGGGCCCGGCGTCCGGCGTCGGTGAGGGAGAACAGCCGCTTGTTCGGGCGCTTCTCCTGGTGCACGACGCGTGCCCGGACCAGGCCCTCGGCCTCCATGCGGTCCAGTTCCCGGTAGAGCTGCTGCGGTGTGGCCATCCAGAAGTTGGCCACCGAGGCGTCGAAGCCCTTGGCCAGGTCATATCCGGACGCCTCACCCTCCAGGAGTGCGGCCATCACCGCGTCGCGCAATGCCATGGGGTCGAGTGAACCAAGTTGACTAGTCAATTTCAAGACTGGACAACTATGTGCATACAACCTAGTGTCCGACACACCTACTCAACGAGTTGTCCAGGAGGGCACATGCGTGAGTTCCGCGCGGCGGTCGAGGCCAGGGACATGGCCGCGGTCGAGGCACTGCTCGCCGAGGACGTCGTGTTCACCAGCCCGGTGGTCTTCCGGCCCTACCCGGGCCGGGCGATCACCGCGGCGATCCTGCGCGGGGTCCTGCGGGTCTTCGAGGACTTCCGCTACCTGCGGGAGTACGAGGGGACCGACGGCCGCGACCACGCGCTCATGTTCGAGGCGACGGTGAACGGCCGCCGGGTCCAGGGCTGCGACTTCCTGCGCGTGGGCGGGGACGGCCTGATCGAGGAGCTCACCGTCATGGTCCGGCCGCTGTCGGGGGCCAACGCGCTCGCCGAGGCCATGGGCGCGCAGTTCGAGCGGATCAGGCGGGAGGCGGCGGAGGCGGGTCAGGCGGTCTGACAGCGGCCGAACCACTCGGCGGCCCCGGAGGCGAGCAGGAGCACGGCCCCCGTACCCAAGGCCAGTCCCACGCCCGCCCTGGTCGCCCCGGGAGGGCTGCCGCCAGCGTTCCGTGCCGCCAGGAGTTGGACGATCCCCGCGAAGACGACCAGAAACCAGCCGACGACGGACGACAGGTCACAGACCACGGGTCTCCCAGGGGGTCGGCGGCGCGGCCGGGCGCGCCGGGGATCACGGGCTCGGGCGTTCGCGCCCCACCGTAGCCCTCCGCGGTTTCGGCGCGCGAGGGGGGCGGCACCGGTCCGCCCGGGGACGAACCCCCGTGACGCGGGAGGCCCCCGGCGGGAACCGGCCACCGCGGTCGGTGACCGGCCCGCCGGGGGCCTCAGGGCTCGGGCGGTGGCGTCACCCGCCCTGGTGCGCCTCCAGGGCGGCGATGACGCGCGGGCGCAGCTCGGCGGCGCTGATGACCGCGTCCACGGAGCCCACCTCCACCGCGCGGTGGATGTCGTGCACGCGGTCGAACTCCGCGGCCACCTCGCCGAGCTTCTCCGCCCGGACCGACACGCGCAGCTCGTCGAGCTCGGCGGTCAGCGCGGCGCGGTCGGCACCGGAGGCGGCCGCGACACGGGCCTCCAGGTCCCGCACCCGCGGGTCGGCCGCGGTCCGGGCGTTGACCTCACCGGAGAACACCACCGCGGCGGCGGGGGCGCCGCCGAGCACCGAGGCGTAGGAGCCCTCCAGCGCGAGCACGGTCATGTTCGGGTTCAGCGCCTTGGAGAACACCACGAAGGCGCCGCCGTGGTACCGAGAGATCACGCAGAACACGATGGGCCCGCGGAAGTTCACGATCGCGCGGCCGATCTCCGCGCCGTACTCCAGCTGGAGTTCGCGCATCGACTCCGGTGAGCCGTCGAAGCCCGACAGGTTCGCCAGCACCACGAGCGGCCGGTTGCCGCTGGCGGCGTTGATCGCCCGTGCGGCCTTCTTCGACGACTTCGGGAACAGCGTGCCCGCGGTGTAGGCGTCCGGGCCGTCGGTGCGCGGGAAGCCGCGGCGCTGGACCGACCGCGACTCGATGCCGAGCAGGGACACCGGCATCCCGCCCAGGTGCACGTCCTGCACCACCGCGGTGTCCGCGTCGGCCATGCCCGCCCAGCGCTCCAGCACCGCGTGGTCCTGGTCGGAGAGCGCCCGCATCACCGTCCGGATGTCGAACGGCTTCTTGCGGTCCGGGTTGGCCTGCGCGGAGAAGATCTCGCCGACGGTGGTGAAGTCGCTGCCCTCCACCGTGTGCGGGAAGTCGGAGACGTCGCGGTCGACGGGGTCGGCGGTCGCGGCCCGCCGCGGCCGCTCCTCGCCCGGCACGACGTAGGAGTGGTCGTAGTGCGACATCAGGACGTCGCGCGCGGCGGTCAGGTTCGGCGCCCAGTACTGCGCCTGCCCGTTCGGACCCATGACCCGGTCGTAGCCGCCGATGCCGAAGTTGTCCTCGGCCGACACGCCGCCGGAGAAGTCGAGCGACTGCTTGCCGGTGAGCACCATCGCCGAGTCCGGCGTCATGACCAGGACGCCCTTGGTGTGCATGAGCATCGTCGCCTCGGCGTTCCAGTACGGCTGGGCGCCGACGTTGATGCCCGCGACGACGACGTTGACCTCACCGCCGTCCTGAGTGAACTCGACGATCCGCTTGAGCGCCGCGGCCACCCAGTCCATGTTCTCCGTGCCGGACTCCATGGAGATCCGCGCACCGGCCGACAGCGCGTACCACTCCAGCGGGACCCGCAACCGCTCGGCCAGGTCCAGCGCCGCGATCACCCGGCGGCACTCCGGCTCGGACAGCGCGCCGAGCGACTTGGTCGGGTCGCCGAGCAGGACCACCCGGCGGACGCCCTCGGGGTGCCGCTCGGTGGGCGTGGTCACCACGCCCGCGACGATCGCGGCGGTGTTGCGCCCCTTGGGCCGGTCGACCGGGACGAGCACGTGGTCGTCGTCGAGGTCGTGCTCCACGAACTCGCCGAGCAGGCCGGTCAGCTCGTACGGGTACACCGTGTTGCGGCTGCTCGCGCGCAGCACCTTCTGGCGGTAGTCGTCGACCGGCTCGACCGGCTCGTCCGACGGCTCGCCGATGGTCAGCTCGGTGGCCCCGGTGGCGTCGGAGGAGATGCGGATGGCGACCTTGGCCAGCTCGCCGGTCTCCGGGTCGCGCTGGCGCGCGATGAACAGGATCTCCTCCAGTCCGGCGCCCTCGGCCGTCGGCCGCACCCGCCCGGCGATCATCTCCAGCTCCTCGCGGGTGATCTCGCTCGGCGGCCAGACGTAGATCACGATCCGGTTGGTGTTGGAGCGTTTGCGCGACGGGCGCCGCGACCGCTCCCTGCGGATCGAGTCGAGGCAGGCGGCGACGGTGTCCTCGGCCGTCGGCAGCGCGACGAGCCTGCCGTCCTGCTCGCGCAGTTCGGTCAGGTCGCGCACCTGCGCGAACGCGACGAGGCGGTCGTCCGACGGGTTCTCCCGCGCCACGCACCGGAAGAGGTAGACCTCCTCGTCCGAGGACGGCAGCCGGGTGAGGTCGAACCTGCTCAGCCGCTCCATCTGCATCCGCTGCGCGATGTAGGGGTGCAGGCCGCGGATCAGCCGGTCCTCGGCCATCCCGGTCGGCGACGGACGGAACGTGAAGTGGTGGTGCATCACCGCGCCGTCGCGGCCGGCGACGGTCGTGGTCAGCCTGCGGACCCGGTCCGGCAGCGGGTGCACCCTGAGGGCCTCCTGCAGCGCGGCGGCCATCGCGTCGAAGTCCTCGGGCTGCTTCTCCCAGGCGAGGTAGATGTCGGCGTCGATGTCGTGCTCGCCGTTCGCCAGCTCGGCGAGCCCGCGCAGCGCACCGCCCAGCGCGTCGAAGCCCACCGCGGAGGAGACCACGCGCGACCCCGCGCGGTCGGCGACCACGAAGGTGCACCCCCCGGCCTCGGCCGCGCGGACCCCGGTGAGGCCCTTGTTGCCGTAGTACCGGCGGGTCAGGACCTCCAGCATGACGGAGTTGTCCAGGTCGGCGCGGACGAGCCGCTGGCCGAGCAGCCGCACCAGCGGCTCGGTGCTGCGCACCATCTCGGCGACGCGCTCGGCGCGGTCCGGCGCCTGCGGGTCGGCGTCCAGGTGGCGCAGGTGCCGGCGGACGTTGGCGTAGACGCGGGCGCGGTTGCGGCGCAGGAGCGGCTGGCCGAACCAGGAGAACACGACGCCGCGCGCGAGGTCGGCGACCGCGGGGAAGCGGACCTGGGTGGCGGCCACCAGCCGCTCCAGCACGCGTCCGGCGGTCTCGCGCAGGGACTCGCCCGGCTGCGGCTCCCGCAGCCACGCGCGCAGCAGCTCGGTCACCACGGAGACGTCGGCGGACACGCGCTGCTGGGCGAGGAAGATCCGGAACACCGCGGATTCGAGCTCGGGGGAGCGCTCCAGGTCGGTGACCCCGTAGTGCCCGAGGGCCCTGGCGAGCTTGTCCTGGAACGCCTCGGGGAGCCCGGCCCGTTCGACGTCGAGGCTCTGGAGGTAGGTGTGGAAGTACTCGCGCGCGCTGTGGAGGCGGTCGTCCGCGCCGCCCTCCTCACCGGCCGGGCGGTTGCGGCTCAGCTCGGCGAGGTCGGCGAACAGGTCGACGAGGCGGAGCTCCTCGGCCAGCGGCCGGTGGCCCTCCGCGACGGCCTGCTCGCGCGCGGCGAGGTAGTCGTCGAGCACCCGGCGTTCGTCGTGCGGGTCGACGTCGAAGCCCAGCAGCAGGCTCCGCACGTCCTCGTGGCCGCGCGCGGTACGCGTGCGGGCGGGGACCCCCTCGGCGGGGAGGGGCAGGTCCAGTTCCACCGCCTCGGCGGCGGAGGTGTCCTCGGCCTCGTCGTCGGCGAGCGGCTCCAGGCGCAGCAGCGCGGCGCCGGTCTCCACCTGGCTGCCCACGGACACGGCGCACTCCTTCAGCCGTGCCCGGAACGGCGCCCGCAGCACCGTCTCCATCTTCATGCTCTCCAGCACCAGGACCGGAGCGCCCGCCTCGACCTCGGCGCCGACCTCCAGCGGTGTGGCGACGACCAGTGCGGGCGCGGGCGAGCGCAGGACGCCGCCCTCGTCGCGGCTGACGCGGTGCGCCACGCCCTCCACCTCGACCAGGTGGATCGGTCCGTGTGTCCCGGTGAGCAGCCGGTACTGGGTGCCGTTGACGATGATCCGCCCGGTGTGCTCGTCGAAGCGGTCGAGCTCGACGTCGGCGGTGCGGGCCTCCTCGCCCGCCTCGATCCCGACGCGGAAGCGGTGCGCGCCGACGCGCGCGACCCGCACGCGGTAGCCGACACCGCGCAGTTTGAGGTCCAGCGGCCGGCCGCTCTCGTGCTGCACCTGCGGACGGCCGCCGAACGCGGTCGACAGCAGGCGGTGCTGCTCGACGCGCTCCTCCTCCTCGTAGGCCTCGATGGCGGCCGCGGCCAGGGCGACGGCGGAGTGCCGGTGGCAGACGAGTCCGCCCTCGCTCCGGACCCGGTCGATCCAGCCGGTGTCGGCGCTGGCGTCGATGACCTCGGGCCGGTCGAGCAGGTCGAGCACGAAGCTCTTGTTCGTCGCGCCGCCCTCGATGATCACGGTGGTCTGCGCCATCGCCCGGCGGAGCCTGCCGAGCGCCTCGTCGCGGTCGGCTCCGTAGGCGATGATCTTGGCGATCATCGAGTCGAAGTCGGCGGGGATGGTGTCGCCCTCGCTGACGCCGGTGTCCACCCGGATGCCCGGTCCCGCGGGCAGGTCCAGCCGCGCGATGCGGCCCGGGGAGGGGGCGAAGTCGCGGTCCGGGTCCTCGGCGTTGAGCCGGGCCTCGATGGCGTGCCCGCGCTCAGCCGGCGGCGCGCCCTCCAGCCGTCCGCCGGAGGCCACGTGCAGCTGCGCCCTGACCAGGTCGACGCCGGTGGTGGACTCGGTGATCGGGTGCTCGACCTGGAGTCGGGTGTTGACCTCCAGGAAGGCGAAGAGCTCGTCGCCGGGGTGGTAGAGGAACTCGACCGTGGCCGCGCCGCGGTAGCCGACCGCGACGGCCAGCCGCTCGGCCGACGTCTTGAGCTCGGCGGTCTGCTCGGGGCTCAGGACCGGCGAGGCCGACTCCTCGATGATCTTCTGGTTGCGCCGCTGCACCGAGCAGTCGCGCACGCCGAGCGCCCAGGCGGTCTCGCCGTCGGCGATCACCTGTACCTCGACGTGCCGGGCGTGGGTGACCAGGCGTTCCAGGAACACGACACCGCTGCCGAACGCCCGGGCGGCCTCCTGGCTGGTCCGCTCGTAGGCCTCGGCCAGCTCGCCCTCGTGGTTGATGACGCGGATACCGCGCCCGCCGCCGCCCGCGGTCGCCTTCAGCATCAGCGGGTAGCCGATCCGCGACGCCGACTCCAGGGCGGCGTCCAGGGTCTCGACCGCGCCCCGGCTCCAGGGGGCGACCGGCACGCCGACCTCCTCGGCGATCAGCTTCGCGCCGATCTTGTCGCCGAGCTTGCGCATGGCCTCGGCGCTGGGACCGACGAAGGTGACGCCGACCCGCTCGCACAGCTCCGCGAACGCCGGGTCCTCGGCGACGAAGCCCCAACCGACCCACGCGGCGTCCGCGCCGGTCTCCACCAGCGCGCGCTCCAGCACCTTCAGGTCGAGGTACGGGCGCGCGGACGCGGGCCCGAGGTCGTAGGACAGGTCCGCCTCACGGACGAAGGCTGCCGCGCGATCGACGTCGGTGTACAGGGCGACGGTCTCGATCCGTGCCCCTGTCTCCGCGGCGAGGTCACGTACGGCGTGGATGAGGCGCATGGCGGCCTCACCACGGTTGACGATGGCGACGCGAGTGAACACCCGATTGAGTCCTTCTGTGAGATCGACGATGTGCGCGCCGCCCCCATGGCGGCACTCCGCAGAGTTCATCCTCCCGTCTGTCGACCGGCGGCGCCATGTCGTCGGCGGAGGACTCTGGGCGGCATCCGTTGTGGGAAACGTCCAAAAGCCGTCGGCCGTGTCCGACGGCGCCCCGGGACGGGCCACACGGACGGCGCCCGGCGCAATGTACGGCCTCCCAACAGCGGAAACACCCGGTTCACACAGGTCACCACGGGGTGGGGCCGTTCGCCCGGAGCACGGCCGCCCCGCGCGAAGGCCCAGCGCACACGCCTCCGGGCCCGACCGCGCCCCGGGACCGCGGAGGCGGCCGGTGTCCGGCATGTCACACCCGGGCCCGGTCGAACATGGTGCTCGCTTTTCCGAACGATGGCGCTACGGCGAAGCCCACCCGGAAAGACTGTGAGTGAACATCCAATCACGCGAAGCAATCACAGGAGGAACGGATGGCGCAGCTCGTCGTGCTCGGCGTGGCCGACACCAAGACGGCCGAAGAGGCGCTGGACATCGCGTCCGATCTGGCCAAGCAGGAACTGCTGAAGCTGGAGGACGCGGCCTACGTCTACAAGGACGCCAAGGGGCGGCCCCGCATCCACCAGACCGTCAACCTCACCGGAGTGGGGGCGCTGGGCGGCGCCTTCTGGGGCACGCTCATCGGTCTGCTGTTCCTCAACCCGCTGCTCGGCATGGCCGTGGGCGCCGCCTCGGGCGCGGTCGCGGGCAAGCTCAGCGACGTCGGCATCGACGACGACATGATCAAGCGGATCGGCTCCGAGCTCGACCAGGGCCGGGCCGCGGTCTTCCTGCTCGCGCAGTCGGCCACGCGCGAACGGGTGGTCAGCGCGTTCAAGCCCCTGCACCCGACCGTCATCCAGACCAACCTCGCCCACGACGACGAGGAGGCGCTCATCCGCGCCCTGAGCGGCTGAGCCGCCCCACGGGGAGGGCCCGCCTCCTCCCCGTGCCCGTCTCCCGGCGGTCGGCCCTCCCCGCGCGGGGAGGGCCGACCGCGTCCCGGACGGGCCGCCCGCCCGGGGATCCGGCCACCCGCCCCTGGGAGCAACGGCGCGGACACCGTACTCTTCCGTGCGGTGACCGGTCGCACCCCGGACTGGACGGCCCGGCTCCGGCGTTGCAGGGTGCGGCGGGTCGATCGGACAGGGGAGACGCATGGCGCAGCCGACAGGATCGGGACGAACCGTCATTCTGACCGTGGACGATGATCCGGGCGTGTCCCGCTCCATCGCCCGCGACCTGCGGCGCCGCTACGGGGACGCGTACCGGATCGTGCGCGCCGAGTCCGGCGAGACCGCGCTCGACGCGCTGCGGGAGCTCAAGCTCCGCGGCGACCAGGTGGCGGTGGTCCTGGCCGACTACCGGATGCCGAGGATGAACGGCATCGAGTTCCTCGAACAGGCCATCGACGTCTACCCGGGCGCCCGCCGCGTCCTGCTGACCGCCTACGCGGACACCAACGCGGCGATCGACGCGATCAACCTCGTCGACCTCGACCACTACCTCCTCAAGCCCTGGGACCCCCCGGAGGAGAAGCTCTACCCGGTCCTGGACGACCTCCTGGCGGCCTGGCGGGCCCACGGGCACCGGACCGCGGCCACCACCAAGGTGATCGGCCACCGGTGGTCGGCGCGGTCGTCGGACGTACGGGAGTTCCTGGCCCGCAACCACGTGCCCTACCGCTGGTACTCGTGCGAGGAGCCGGAGGGGCGGCGGCTGCTGGAGGCCGCCGGGCAGGACACGGAGCGGCTGCCGCTGGTGATCGCCCCGGACGGGACGGCGCGGGCGGAGCCCGGGGACCCCGAGCTCGCGTCGCTGGTGGGGCTGGCCACGACACCGGCGGAGGAGTTCTACGACCTCGTGGTGATCGGCGGCGGCCCGGCCGGGCTCGGCGCGGCCGTCTACGGGGCCTCCGAGGGTCTGCGCACCGTCCTGGTGGAACGCTCGGCCACCGGTGGCCAGGCGGGTCAGAGCTCGCGGATCGAGAACTACCTCGGCTTCCCGGACGGCGTGTCCGGCGCCCAGCTCACGGAACGGGCCAGGCGGCAGGCGGCGAAGTTCGGCGCCGAGATCCTGAGCGCGCGTGAGGTGTCGGGGCTGGAGGTGAGCGGTTCCTCGCGCACCGTCCGCTTCTCGGACGGCTCCGCGATCTACGCGCACAGCGTCCTCCTGGCGACCGGGGTCTCCTACCGGCGGTTGGGCGCCCCGGGGCTCGACGAACTGACCGGGCGCGGGGTGTTCTACGGGTCGGCGCTCACCGAGGCCCCCTCCTGCCAGGGCCACGACGTGTACGTCGTCGGCGGCGCGAACTCGGCCGGCCAGGCCGCCATGTACCTGTCCCGCGGAGCCAAGTCGGTGACCCTGCTGGTGCGCGGCCCCTCGCTGGAGGCGTCGATGTCGCACTACCTGATCCGGCAGATCGAGGACACCCCCAACATCCACGTCCGCACGGGCACGGTCGTCGAGGCCGCGCACGGCTCCGTCCACCTGGAGCGGCTCACCCTGCGCGACGCGGAGAGCGGGCGCACCGAACTCGTCGGCGCGCAGTGGCTGTTCGTGTTCATCGGGGCGGCCCCGCTCACCGACTGGCTGGAGGGCACCGTGGTCCGGGACGAGCGCGGGTTCATCCCGGCCGGACCGGACCTGACCGTCGACGGTCGGCCGCCGGGCGGCTGGGAACTGGACCGGCCGCCCTACCACCTGGAGACGAGCGTGCCGGGGGTGTTCGTCGCGGGCGACGCCCGCGCGGAGTCGGCCAAGCGGGTCGCCTCCGCGGTCGGCGAGGGCGCCATGGCCGTGATGCTCGTCCACCGCTACCTGGAGCAGTCATGAGCGGGCGGCCGACGCGTTGCGACGAGGAGGAGCTCCGCACGCTCTTCCTGTTCGAGAGGCTGGACGACGAGCAACTGGCGCGGCTGTGCCGCGAGGGCCGCGTGGAGGAGTTCGGGCCCGGTCCCGTCTACCGCGAGGGCGACCCGGCCACCTGCTTCTACGTACTCCTGGAGGGCCGGGTGGTGATGTCGCGCCGGGTCGGCGGTGACGACGTGGAGACCATCCGCACCTCGCACCGGGGGGCGTACGCGGGTGCCATGCAGGCCTACCTGAGCGGGGACGGGGACCAGCGCTACCGGGGCTCCCTCCGCGTCACGGAGCCCTCCCGGTTCTTCGTCCTGCCCGCCGAGACCTTCGCCTCGATCATGCGGGACTGGTTCCCGATGGCCGTCCACCTGCTGGAGGGGATGTTCTTCGGCACCCAGAACTCCCAGCGGACGATCGACCAGCGCGAGCGGCTCCTGGCGCTCGGCTCCCTGTCCGCGGGCCTGACCCACGAGCTCAACAACCCCGCCGCGGCCGCCGTGCGGGCCACGTCGGCGCTGCGCGGGCGGGTGGCCGGGATGCGGCACAAGCTCGGGATCATAGCGGCGGGCCCGTACACGCGCCGGACCCTGGAGACGCTCGTCGACATCCAGGAGCGCACCGCCGAACAGGTCTCGAAGGCCGAGCCGCTGAGCGCGCTGGAGGCCGCCGACCGGGAGGACGAGCTCGCCGACTGGCTCGACGAGCACGGCATCGCGGGCGGCTGGGACCTGGCGCCGACGTTCGTGCAGGCCGGGCTGGACACCGACTGGCTGGAGCGGGTGGCGGAGGCCGTGGACGAGGGAACCCTGGAGGGGGCCGTCCGGTGGCTGGAGTACACGGTGGAGACCGAACTGCTCATGGACGAGATCGAGGACTCCGCCACCCGCATCTCGCACCTCGTGGACACGGCCAAGCAGTACTCGCAGCTCGACCGCGCGCCCTTCCAGGTCACCGACGTGCACGACCTGCTGGACAGCACGCTCGTGATGCTCTCCAAGAAGATCGGGACCGGGATCCGCGTCGTCAAGGAGTACGACCGGACACTGCCGAGGGTCCCCGCCTACCCGGGTGAACTGAACCAGGTGTGGACCAACCTCATCGACAACGCCGTCGCGGCGATGGACGGTGAGGGGACGCTGACCGTGCGCACGGCACGGAACGGGGACCACCTGCTGGTGGAGTTCGGGGACACCGGGACCGGTGTGGACCCAAAGATCCGCGACCGCATCTTCGTCCCCTTCTTCACCACCAAACCGGTGGGCGAGGGAACCGGACTGGGCCTGGACATCTCCTGGCGGATCGTGGTGAACAAGCACCACGGGAGCCTCCAGGTGGAGTCCGTCCCGGGGGACACGCGCTTCCAGGTACGGCTGCCCCTGACCGCCCCGGCCGAGGAGGAGGCCTCCGCGCCCGCGGACTGAGGGCCCGGATCGACGACGTGCCGTGACGGCCGGACAGGGAGGCGCCGTGTCGTGGGTCAGCCGGATCGCCGACGCCGTGGAGTGGCGGTCGATAGACGTCGACATCGCGTGGGACGTGGTCGAGGCGCGCCTCGGTACGGCGCTTCCCGCCGACCACAAGGAGCTCTGCCACTGTTTCGGGGTGGGGGAGTTCAGCGGTTACCTGCATGTGTACGGTGCTCCGGGGGGCGCCGACTCGCAGGTGGCGGACAAGCTGGCGTCGCTGTGGCGGACGCTGGAGAAATATCCGTTCACGCGGGACGGCTTCGATCCGTACGGTCTCTACCGTCCGGGTGGACGGGGCCTGATGCCCTGGGCCGTGTCGGAGACGGCCACCGAGTTCTACTGGGCCGCCGACGCCGAGGTGCCGCCAGAGGACTGGCCGGTGGTGGCGCGGACCGAGGTCAGCTCCTGGCAGCCCTTGCCGATGTCGGCCTCGGAGTGCCTCTTGCGCGTCCTGACCGACGTCACCTTCGCGGAGTTCACCATCGCCGACCTGGTGGAACGTCCGTTCTTCACGCCGTACGCGGCGTAGTCGCGGGCGTCGGACGGGGATCACGGTGACCGTGTTCGCCGCGCGGGACCTCCTCGGGAACACGCTCCGCAAACACGGGGCATCAGAGCGTGCCGTCCACGGTCGATCCGTCGACGAAGGAGACCACCTCGCCGAGCCCCGGGCCGTAGCCCTCCGTGGTGTCGACCTCGATCGTGGGCACCTCCAGGGAGATCGGCGCCCACGAATCCAACGAGAGCTCACCCCGCTCCAGCGCGCGGAGCAGATCACCGTCGGCGTGCGCCGACCGCCGGGGGTTCCCCTCGGCCCGGCGGAGGATCCTGGCCCGGGCGACGCCGGCGTCCACCCGGCAGCGGACGACACGGATCCGGGCCAGGTCGGTGAGCGGTTCGAGCCCGGGGCGCCACAGACGGTCCTGGAACGCCGCTTCGGCCACCACGGTCACGCCCGCCTCCAGCAGCAGGCGCAGCACGTCGAAGAACGTGCCGAGTGTCCTCCGGGTCAGCGGGTCACCGGGGCTCGGCTCGAACCCGGGGGTGGCGTGGACCATCCCCTCCTTGATCTCGTCGCGACAGATCGCCGGACAGCCGAGTTCCCGCGCGATCCGGTGGGCGAGCGTGGTCTTGCCGGAACCCGCGGGGCCGCTGACGACGACCAGGGTCGGTGTGCTCATACCGCATTCTCCCAGGGGAGCGGTCCGCACCACAGCCTCCGGCGATCCCGGCACGCAACGGGCGGCGCTCCGGGCTCTCCCGGCCCCGGGAGCCGGGGAACGACGAAGGGCGCTCCCCATGTCGGGGGAACGCCCAGGTGAGAAGGTCGAAAACCGGTAGGGCCCCAGGGGATCGAACCCTGAACCCGCGGATTAAAAGTCCGCTGCTCTGCCAATTGAGCTAAGGCCCCGTGACTCACCGCAGTTGACCTGGGGGTACGCCACCAAGCCAACATCCTACCGGATACCACAGTCGTGACGGTGCAGGGGATGCACGCGCCGTAGCGGCCCCGGGGCGCGCCGACGCGCCCGCCTTCTTGGCGCCTCCCCGGCCGGTTGGTCTACTCGGAACCGTCAGCTCAGCCGACGACGAGGAGCACACCATGACCACCGTTCCCGAGGACCGCCAGGACATCCTCACCAAGCGCGCGTTCGGGCACGTGGCCACCATCGGCCCGCAGGGGGAACCCCAGTCGAGTCCGGTCTGGCTCGACTGGGACGGGGAGTTCCTGAAGTTCAGCCAGACCAGGACCCGTCAGAAGTTCCTCAACCTGAACCGCGACAACCGCGTCGCGATCTCCGCCATCGACCCCGACAACCCCTACCGGTACGTGGAGGTGCGCGGGGTCGTGGACCGGGTCGAGGACGATGCCGACCTGGCCTTCATCAACGCACTGGCCAAGAAGTACCTCGACAAGGACGCCTACCCGTGGCACCGGCCCGAGGACGAGAGGGTGGTCGTGTACGTCCGCCCCCTGCACACGACGAAGATGTAGTCACCAGGACACGGATCGACGGCTCCGCCCTCGGGTGGGGCCGTTCTGTGTTGCGGCGAGTGAAACAATACACATTGAGAAAGCTTGCACGGCATGCAATTATTGACCGTGCACGGGGAGGACATCATGGGGCTGCGCGAACGCAAGAAGCAGGCCACGCGCCGCGCCCTCCAGGAGGCGGCCGTCGGGCTGACGCTGGAGCGCGGCCTGGAGCACGTCACCGTGGAGGAGATCGCGGCCGAGGCCGACGTCTCCGCACGCACGTTCTTCAACTACTTCGCCACCAAGGAGGAGGCCCTCCTGGGTGACGTTCCGCCGGCCCCCGACGAGGAGGCCCGGAGGGTGTTCGCCGAGGGCGGCCCCACCGGCGAGTTCGTCGACGACCTCATCACCGTGCTGGCCGCCTCCCTCATCAGTTCGGAGGGGCTCGCCGCGCACCGCGAGGCCATGCTCCTGCGCAAGCGGCTCATGGAGCGCGAACCCCAGCTGGTGCCCGGCATGCTCGCCCGCTTCCACAACGTGGAGCAGGAGCTGTGCCGGGCGATCGCCGAGCGGACGGGCACCTCTCCGGAGGACGAACGCCCGCAGCTGGTCGCCGCGACCGCCATGGCCGTGACCCGGCACACGGTGAAGTGCCTCCAATTCCGTGAGGGTGAGGGCGTCTCGGACGTGCGCGCCGTGCTCCGCGCCGCGTTCCGCCACGTCGGCGAGGCCTACACCCCATCCACAGACTGACGGAGAGCCATAACGCCCCGGAGCACCCCGGGGGTTCGTTCTTCAGGCGAACGGAGTTCCATGCCACCCACACAAGAACGGTCCGAGGAGAACGTCAGCCGCGGCCGGCTGCGCTGGATCTTCCTCGCGATCATCCTGACCATCCTCCTGGCCTCCCTGGACCAGACGATCGTGGCCACGGCCCTGCCCACGATCGTCGGTGAGCTCAACGGGCTGGAGCACCTGTCCTGGGTGGTGACCGCGTACATGCTCGCGGCCACCGTCGGCATGCCGATCTACGGCAAGGCCGGCGACCTCTTCGGCCGCCGCCACGTCTACATCTTCGCCATCGCCGTGTTCCTCCTGGGCTCGGTGCTGTCCGGGCTCGCCCAGAACATGCCGCAGCTCATCGCCTTCCGCGCCCTCCAGGGCATCGGCGGCGGCGGCCTCATGATCAGCGCGCAGGCGATCATCGCCGACGTCGTCTCCCCGCGTGAGCGCGGCAAGTACATGGGGATCATCGGCGCCGTGTTCGGCGTCTCCTCGATCGCGGGTCCGCTGCTGGGCGGCTTCTTCACCGACCACCTGGACTGGCGCTGGATCTTCTACATCAACCTGCCGCTGGGTGCGATCGCCCTGGTCACGGCGGCCACGATGATCCGTCTGCCGCAGCCGTCCGGCCCCCGCCCCAGGCTCGACTACCTGGGGACCATCCTGCTGGCGACGACCAGCGTCTGCCTGGTGCTGATGACCAGTTGGGCGGGGAACACCTACGACTGGGCCAGCCCGCAGATCATCGGTCTGGGCGTGGCCTCGGTGATCGCCGCGCTCCTGTTCGTCCTGGTGGAGCGGCGCGCGGCCGAGCCGATCGTTCCGCTGCGGCTCTTCGCCGACCGCAACTTCGTCCTGACCGCGCTCATCGGCATCACCGTGGGCATCGCGATGTTCTCCACGGTCTCCTACCTGCCCACGTTCCTCCAGATGGTGAAGGGCGCCTCCGCAACGGAGTCGGGCCTGCTCATGCTCCCCATGGTGTTCGGCATGCTCGTCAGCACCATCACCACCGGGCGCCTGATCAGCGCGACCGGCCGCTACAAGCACTGGCCGATCATCGGCACCGCCGTCATCGCGGCGGGCCTGGTCCTGCTCTCCCGGATGGACGCGGACACGCCCTACCTCTACAACGGCTCCGGCATGCTCGTGCTGGGCATGGGCGTGGGCATGGTCATGCAGAACCTCGTGCTGATCGTGCAGAACTCGGCACCCCGGCGCGACCTGGGCTCGGCGACCTCGGCGAACAACTACTTCCGCCAGATCGGCGCGTCCTTCGGCATCGCCGTGTTCGGCTCGATCTTCGTCTCCCGCCTCAACGACCGCATGGCCGAACTCCCCGGCGGCGGGCTGGAGTTCGCGGGCGGCGAGGCCGGGATCAGCTCGATGACTCCGGAGATGCTCCAGAGCCTGCCCGCACCCGTGCGGGAGTTCATCGTGGACGCCTTCGCCGGGGCGCTCCCGCCGATCTTCCTCTACGCCGTGCCCATCGTGCTGGTCGGCTTCGTGCTCGCCTGGTTCGTCAAGGAGGTGCCCCTGGCCACCAGTGCCGGGGGACGGAACGAGGCGGAGCCGGAGAAGGAGACCGTCCCGGCCGCCTGACTCCGAACCGCCCGCCCGGGTCGGCCCGGCCGCCCCCCGGGGTTCCACGCCTGAGGAACGGCACGCGCCCCCGCACCGTCGACGGTGCGGGGGCGCGTGCGTGCCCGGAGGAACCCCGGCGGAGGTCAGGTCCGCTCCTCCTCCTGGGCCAAAGCGCGTGTGGCCCTGCCGGTGACCCGGTTGAGCGTGGTGTTGAGCTCCTGGAGCTCCTCCAGGGACAGCCCGAGCTTCTCCATCATGTGCATGGGGATCGCCTCGGCACGCGCCCGCAGGTCACGCCCCGCCCGGGTCAGCCCGACGGTCAGCCGCCTCTCGTCCTCGGGGAGCCGCTCCCGCAGGATCAGTCCCGCCGCCTCCAACCGCTTGAGCAGCGGGGACAGCGTCGCGGAGTCGAGTTCGAGCAGCTCTGCCAGCTCCCGGACGGACAGGGGGGCGAACTGCCACAGCGCCAGCATCACGAGGTACTGGGGGTGTGTGAGGCCCAGGGGTGCGAGCACCGGCCGGTAGAGCGCGATCACGGTTCGCGAGGCGACCGCGAGGGAGAAGCAGACCTGGTGTTCGAGGGCCAACGGGTTCTGGAGGTCGGGGTTCTTCTCGACCATGGGGCACCTCGATGTGTCGGCGTCTGACCGTATGCGATGATCCTACTGTTCCTTAGCGCCCTAATACTTAGTGCGCTAATTATTAGCGAGTCGATCAACTGACGGACGTGTGCCCACCGGCGGGGAGCACCGTCCGGCACCCGACACCAGCAGGGAGGGTCACCCATGACCGTCACAGCCGACCCAGCCCCCGGCGTCCGCCGGGGGCACAGACCCCGGGGCGCCCTCGCCGTCAACTGGCTGACGTCGACCGACCACAAGGTCATCGGGTACATGTACCTGATCGCCGCCTTCTGCTTCTTCCTCGTGGGCGGCGTCATGGCGCTGCTCATGCGCGCGGAACTGCTCTTCCCGCACCTTCAGTACATGTCCAACGAGCAGTTCAACCAGCTGTTCACCATGCACGGCACGATCATGCTGTTCTCGTTCGCGACCCCGCTGTTCGCGGGGTTCGGGAACGTCCTCGTGCCCCTCCAGATCGGCGCGCCCGACGTCGCGTTCCCCCGCCTCAACCTGCTGGCGTTCTACCTCTTCGTCTTCGGCAGCCTCATCACCCTGGGGGGCTTCCTCACCCCGGGCGGCGCGGCCAGCTTCGGCTGGTTCGCCTACACCCCGCTGTCCGACGCCGTCCGCTCCCCGGGACTGGGCGGCGACCTGTGGATCCTCGGCCTCGTCCTCAGCGGTATGGCGTCGATCCTCGGAGCGGTCAACTTCATCACCACCGTGGTGTGCATGCGCGCGCCCGGCATGACGATGTTCCGCCTCCCCCTGTTCACCTGGAACGTGGTGCTCACCAGCGTGCTGGTGCTCATCGCCTTCCCGGTCCTGGCGGCGGCCCTGATCGCCCTGGGCGCCGACCGCATGCTGGGCACCTCCGTGTTCGCCCCCGAGCACGGCGGCGCCATCCTCTGGCAGCACCTGTTCTGGTTCTTCGGCCACCCCGAGGTGTACATCCTGGCCCTGCCGTTCTTCGGGGTGGCCTCGGAGATCCTGCCGGTGTTCAGCCGCAAGCCGATCTTCGGCTACAAGAGCCTGGTGGGCGCGACGATCGCCATCGCCGGCCTGTCCGTGACCGTGTGGGCGCACCACATGTTCCCGACCGGCGCGGTGCTGCTGCCGTTCTTCTCGTTCATGACCTTCACCATCGCCGTGCCGACCGGCGTGAAGTTCTTCAACTGGATCGGCACGATGTGGCGCGGGCAGCTCAGCTTCGAGACGCCGATGCTGTTCACCATCGGCTTCATGTCGACCTTCCTCTTCGGCGGCCTCACCGGCGTCATCCTGGCCTCCCCGCCGCTCGACTTCCACGTCCACGACTCCTACTTCGTGGTGGCCCACTTCCACTACGTGCTCTTCGGCACGGTCGTGTTCGGCATGTTCGCGGGCTTCTACTTCTGGTGGCCCAAGTTCACCGGGCGGATGCTCAACGAGCGGCTCGGCAAGATCCACTTCTGGCTGCTGTTCCTGGGCTTCCACGGCACGTTCCTGGTGCAGCACTGGCTCGGTGCGGCGGGCTTCCCCCGCCGCTACGCCGACTACCTGCCCACCGACGGCTTCACCGGGCTCAACCAGGTCTCCTCGGTGTCGTCGTTCGTGCTGGGCGCCTCGACGCTGATCTTCTTCTGGAACATCTACGTCACCGCGAGGAAGGCGCCGAAGGTGACCGTCGACGACCCGTGGGGCTACGGCTGCTCCCTGGAGTGGACGACGTCCTGCCCGCCGCCGCGGCACAACTTCACGTCGCTGCCGCGGATCCGGTCCGAGCGTCCGGCGTTCGACCTGAACCACCCGCACGCCGGGGGGTGACGGCCCGCCGGCCGCGACACGGGCCGTGGTTCCGGGAGTACCGGACCACGGCCCCTCGTCCGCGTCAGGCCGGGCCGTTCACGTGGCGCAGGTGTCCGTCCGCGTCCGGGACGTACCGTGCGCGGCCGTTCCGGTGGGCGAACTCGATCCCGTTCGCCCGGACCGCCCCGCGCAGGCGCCTCCCGCTCACCCGATGGCCGTCGAGCGGGCCGCCGCGCAGCTCCACCGTCCCCTCCGGTGCGGTGCGGCGGGAGGGGAACAGGGCGACCGTCCAGGCGCAGAGCACCGCGGCCCCTCCGGCCAGCGCACCGGCGCCCGGGTATCCGGCCAGACTGACGGCGACCCCCGTGAGGGCACCGCCGGCCATCAGGGTGAACACCGCCGCGGCGGTGGGACCGCGTCCACTCGGTCGGAACCCGGTCCGCTCCATCCGGCGCATGTCTCCTCCTGGCCGGGCGGCTCCGCGGGACGGGCCTCACGCGCTCGTCGGCTCGTGTCCCGCACCGCCCGATTTTAGTTTGTGTACTAATAATTAGTGTACTAACTAAAGCTCCGAAGGTTCCCCCGGGGTCCCGGTACACCACCGCCCCGAACGTGCTCCACGCCTCAGGAACCACACGCGTCGCGCCCCCGTCCAAGCTGGTGAGGGGCGCGCCAGCGTTCCCTCACCCCTCCCCCTCCCGGGGGCTCCGGGGGATGTCAGGGGAGGCCCAGGGCTCTCCCCGATGGGAATCGTCGTCGGTGACGGGCAGGCTGGAGACATGAACGGGAAACTCCAAGGACGACTCGTCCGCAGTGACTCCGACCGTCTGCTGACCGGTGTGTGCGGCGGCATGGCCGCCTTCCTCGGCATCGACTCCACCATCGTCCGGATCGCCTTCGTGGCCTTCGCGCTCCTGGGCGGGGGTGTGTTCGTGTACATCCTGGCCTGGCTGCTGATGCCCGCCGAGAACGAGCGCCACTCCCTGCTGGAGCAGATCATCCGCAACTTCCAGGGAAAGCCGAGTGAGACCTGATGTGGACCCTTCGAGCCCAGCCGGGCTGGCAGCGCCGCGAACTGTGCGCGCCGCGTGAGGAACGGGAGACCGAGGAGACCAGCGAGCCCGCCGCCGGGCACGGAACCGAGCGCTGAGGGGCCCTCCGCGGCATCGACCGGGGCCCTGGCGCGGATCCGCGCCTGTGGCATCGCCCGCCGCGAACCCGCTCCGACCGACACCGTCCCCGCGGCGGACGGGCCGAGGGTCCTCGACCTCGGAGCGGCTGGGGCGATCGCGCCGATCCGGGACACCGGCACCGCGGCCGACGCCGCGTCCGCCCCCCGCGCCCCGTGACCCGCAGAGCCCACGCGACTACTTTTCGTGTGAACGGCTGCCGGGTATACCCGCCGCGTCCTGGTACTCCGTCTCGACTCGGGTGGCTCAATGACCGACGGACACGTCCCCCCTCCCATGACGACCATCGGTCCCCAGGACAAGCGCTATCCCTCGCTCTCCCGCGGCTTCAACCAACGCTGGATCGCGCGCCCCGAGTACGTGAGGCTGGTGGCCTCCCCGGCCGGGGCGGTCCGTGCGCTCTCCGAGGCGGTCAACCAGCACCCCGCCGACCCCGACCGCACCCGCGTCACCGTGCGCTCCGGCGGACACTGCTACGAGGACTTCGTCTGCGGCGACGACGTCCGCGTCATCCTCGACGTCAGCCCCATGTGCGGCGTGTACCACGACCCCGGCCTGGAGGCGTACTGCGTCGAGGCGGGCGCCAGCAACTGGCACGTCCACCGTCACCTCTATCCGCTCAGCGGCAAGGTCCTGCCGGGCGGCTCCTGCTCCTCCGTGGGCACCGGCGGGCACGTCACCGGTGGCGGCTTCGGGCTCCTGTCCCGCCAGTACGGCCTCACCGTCGACTACCTCTACGCCGTGGAGGTCGCCGTCGTCCGGCCCAACCGCACGGTCGACCTGGTCGTCGCCACCCGCGACGACCCGGGCACCAACCTGCGCGACCTGCTGTGGGCGCACACCGGAGGCGGCGGCGGGAACTTCGGCCTGGTCACCCGGTTCTGGTTCCGGGACCTGCCCGAACCGCCGGGGAACGTCCGCCTCGCCGCCCTGTCCTGGAAGTGGTCGGAGTTCGACAGGGCCGAGTTCGGCAGGCTCGTCACGGCCTACGGTGAGTACTTCCGCGACCACCAGGACCCCGACGAGGCGTCCGGGAAGCTGTTCGCGATGCTCAAGCTCAACCACGTGAGCAACGGGGAGATCGGCCTGGTCGCGCAGGTGGACGACGACGATCCCCACGGCGAGGAGGCCCTGTCCGGCTTCCTCGCCACCGTCGACGGCGCGATCGGGCCCGGGGCGGGCCCGATGAGCTCCCCCATGGGTGAGCACACGCCGATCCGGGACATGCGCACCCCGCGCGTCCTGCCCTGGCTCACCGCCACGCAGGCGCTCGACGGCTCGGGCGGGAACCGGTGCGGCAAGTACAAGTCGGCCTACATGCGCAAGCCCTTCACCACCGCGCAGATCGACGGGATGTGGGCCCACCTCGGCAACACGCGCTACAAGGACTACCGCAACGAGGAGGCGCTCATCCAGATCGACTCCTACGGCTCCGCGATCAACCGACCGCGCCACGACACCGCGGTCCCCCAGCGCGACTCCATCATGAAGATGCAGTTCCAGGTGTACTGGAAGCGCACCGAGAGCGCCTCCGCGATCGACCGGCACATCCGGTGGATCCGCGACGTCTACCGCACGACGTTCGCCGCCAGCGGCGGGGTCCCCGCCATCAACGAGATCACCGACGGCTGCTACGTCAACTACCCCGACGGCGACCTCGGCAGCGGCGAGTGGAACACCTCCGACGACGCGTGGCACACGCTCTACTACAAGGACGCCTACCCGCGGCTGCAGCAGGTCAAGAGGTGCTGGGACCCGCTCGACGTGTTCCGGCACCGGCAGTCGGTGCGGCTGCCCAAGGCCGTGGGGAGGGGGTCGGTGTGACCGACCCCAGCGGTCGGTGCGCCCGGGGACCGGCCGGACACGCCAGTCGGTCGACTGATGCTGTGCCCGGCGGCCGATCCCTAACGTCGTCCCCATGAACGAGAAGAACGAAGGAACGTACCTGGTCACCGGCGCCACGGGAAAGGTCGGCGGCCAGGTGGTACGGCAACTGCTCGACACCGGGGCGACCAACGTCCGCGCCCTCGTGCGCGACCCCTCGGCGGCCCGCCTGCCCACGGGGGTGGAGGTGGTCAGCGCAGACCTGGCCGTCCCGGACTCCCTGGACGCGGCGCTCGACGGCGTGACCCGCGTGTTCCTGGTCTGGCCCACCCTCCGGGCGGACGCGGCCGCCCCCGAGGTCCTCGCCCGGATCACCGACCGCGTCCGGCGGGTGGTGTACCTGTCCTCGGTGGGGGCGGGCGACACCGGGCGCAACGACCCCGTCAACGGGTCACACGCCAGGATCGAGCGGCTCATCCGCGACTCGGGCGTGGAGTGGACCTTCGTCCGCGGCGGTGGTTTCGCGGGCAACGACCTGGCCTGGTCCGAGGAGGTGCGTACCCGGGGCGTGGTGCGTGAGGCGTTCGCGGGCTGGCGCAGGTCGATGGTGCACGAGGCCGACCTCGCCGCCGTCGGCGTCCGTGCCCTGACCACCGACGACCACGTCGGCGCCGTGTACGCGGTCACCGGGCCGGAGGCGCTGGACCAGGCGGACCGGGTCCGGATCATCGGTGAGGTGACCGGTCTGGACCTGCGCTTCGAGGAACAGACCCCCGACGAGGCACGCGCGGCCTTCCGCTCCTGGCTGCCGGAGGACGCGGTCGGGGACACCATGGCCCGGATGGCGACGATGACACGTGTCCCCGAGCCCGTGACCAGCGACGTCGCCGACGTCCTCGGCCGTCCCGCGCTCCCCTACCGGCGGTGGGTGGCCGACCACCTGGCCGACTTCCTGCCGGAGGCGCCCCGCGACGGCGGGGAGGGGGCAGCGGCCACGGCCCGGGTGGCCGCCGAGTACGTGGAGGCGGTCTCCCGACGCGACTCCCGGACGGTCACCGAGCGGCTGTTCTCCCCGGACTTCGTTCGGGTGGCCGCCGACGACATGACCGGACCCGCCGTCGAACTGCGAGGGGACGACCTCGACCGGCACCTGGCGGAGGTCGGCGGCACCGAGGAGATCCACTCCGTCGGAATCGACGCGCCGCTCGTACGGGGCGACCGGTTCGCGGTGCGGTTCACCCTCGACTCCACCTACCGGCCGACCGGCCTGCGCGGGACCTACGCCAAGATCTCGCTGTACACCGTCCGAGACGGCCGGATCGTCCGTGAGGAGGTGTTCTTCCAGCAGTCGCCGGCCCTTCGGTAACGTGGGCGCGTGCTGCACGGACGTGACGGGGAGACGGCGAGGATCGACGCGGCCCTCGCCGACGCCCGGTCCGGCCGCGGCGGCGCACTCGTGCTGCGCGGCGAGGCCGGAATCGGCAAGTCGGCCCTCCTCGAACACGCCCGCTCCCGCGCCGACGGCATGCGCGTGCTGCGCGGCGCCGGGGTCGAGTCGGAGAGCGAACTGCCCTACGCGGGTCTGCACCTGCTGCTGGGACGGACCGCGCGGCGGGTGGACACCCTGCCCGCACCGCAGGCGAGGGCGCTGCGCCGCGCGCTGGGCCTGTCCGACGACGGCGAACCGAACCGGTTCCTCGTCGGCTTGGCGGTCCTGACCCTGCTGGCCGGCCTCGCGGAGGACGCGCCCGTGCTCTGCCTGGTGGACGACGCGCACTGGCTGGACCGGGCCTCGGCCGAGGCGCTGCTGTTCGCCGCTCGGCGGCTGGAGGCCGAGCGGGTCGCCGTCCTCATGGCCGTCCGCGAACCGCACGCTCCCCCGCTCGCCACCCCCGGTGTCGAGGAACTCCGTGTCCGGCGGCTCCCCCGCGCGAACGCCGAGGATCTGCTGCGCACGCACGCCGCCGACCTCCCGCGCCGGGACCGGGAACGCGTGCTGGCCGAGGCCGACGGGAACCCCCTCGCCCTGCTGACCCTGCCGGCGGCCGGGGGCGACGGAGCTGCGGTCCCGCGGCCGGAGGACTCCGACCGGGTCCGACGCGCCTTCACCGACCGGATCGCGGCCCTGCCGGAGCCGGCACGCGCACTGGTGCTGGTCGCGGCGGCCGACGACTCCGGTGAGGCCGCCGCCGTGCTGCGCGCCGCCGAGGAACTGGGCGCCCGCCCCGGTGACCTGCGCCCCGCCGAGGACGCCGGGCTGCTGCGGGTATCGGAACGGCGCATCGAGTTCGTGCACCCCCTCGTCCGGTCGGCCGCCCGCCGGGGAGCGGCCCAGGACGCGCGCACGGCGGCGCACCGGGCGCTGGCGGGGGTGTTCGCGGCACGGCCGGAGTCCGCCGACCGCCGTGCGTGGCACCTGGCCGCCGCCTCCAGCGCGCCGGACGAGGAGGTCGCGGCTCTCCTGGAGGAGGCCGCCGAACGCGCGCGGGCACGGGGCGGGCTGTCCGCCGTCGCCTCCGCCTACGAACGCTCGGCGGAGCTGAGCCCCGTCCCCGGGGAGCGGAGGCGCCGCACGGTGGCCGCCGCCGAGGCGGCGGTCGACTCCGGGGATCTGACCCGCGCGGCGGACCTGCTCGGCCCGATCCCTCCCCACTCGGGTGCCGACGCGGCCAGGCTGTACTCGGTCCTCGCCGCCGCCCGGGGGGACGCGGACGAGTCGTACCGGATCCTGTTCGGGGCGGTCCTGGCCGCGGAGGAGGACGAGGGCGCCCCCGGGGCTGGTGGGAGTCTGGACGCCGACGGCAGCCGCACGGCCGCCACGGAGACCGGCGGCCTGCTGGTGGACGCCGTCCGCGCCGCGTGGGTCGCCAACGACTTCGGGTGTGTGGCCGACATCGGCGCGTACGCGGAGGAACGCCCGGACGGGGCGCGGGCCCACCGGCTGGCCCGTGCGGCGCTGGCCACCAACAGGCTCGACGACGGTCCGGTCGCCGAGGGGGCACGGGCCCTGCGCTCGCTGCTCGCCGAATCCTCCCCCGCCCCCGGTTCGCACCGCGACAGACTGCTGTACGCGCGGCTGCACCTCGTCTGCGGTGACCTCGACCGGGCCCACCGGCTGGCCGCCGACCTGGAACGCGACTGTCGGCGCCAGGGGGCGCTGGCGGTGTTGCCCCAGGTCCAGGTGGTGCTCGCCCGCACTCAGACCCTTCTGGGCCGCCTACGCGACGCGCGGGCCACCGTCGCCGACGGCCTCAGGAACGCGGCGGAGACCGGTCAGGACCACGCCCGTGTGGAGCTCCGGGCGGCCGGCGCCGAGATCGCGGCCCTTCTGGGCGACGCCGGGCGCTGCCGGGAGCTGGCGGCCGAACCCCTGGAACGGGGTGTGGCACCCGCCTCCGCGCAGGCCGCCGCCTCACTCAGCCGCCTCGACCTCGCGCAGGGCCGGTACGAGGCGGCGATGGCGCGGATGGAGGAGGTCGTGCGTGGCGGCCGCCCGATGGGGGTCGTGGGCAGCCTGCCCGTCCTGGTCGAGGCCGCGGTCCGACTGGGGCGCCCGGAGCGGGCCGCCGACGCGGCGGAGCGGTACTCGGCCTGGGCCGAGGCGACGGAGCACTCGTGGACCCGTGCGGTGTCCCTGCGGTGCCGGGCCCTCCTGACCGGGTCGGAGGAGGACTACCGGGCGGCTCTGGAGACGGACGCGCTCCCGTTCGACCGGGCCCAGACCCGGCTCATGTACGGGGAGTGGCTGCGCCGCCGCCGACGGATGACGGAGGCCAGGGAGCGGCTCCACACGGCGTTGGATGACTTCGTACGGTGGGGGCCCAACCGTGGGCGGCCCGGGCCCGTGCCGAACTGCGCGCCACCGGGGAGACCCGGGTGACCGACACCGACGCCCGGGACCGGGCCGGGGAACTCCTGGACCGCCTCACACCACAGGAACTCCAGGTGGTCCGGCTCGCCGCCACCGGGTTGAGCAACCGGGAGATCGGCACGCGGCTGTTCCTGAGCCCCCGGACCGTCGGCCACCACCTGTACAAGGCCTATCCCAAACTCGGTGTGGCCTCGCGGACCGAACTCGGCGCCCTGGGTCTGCACCTCGACGTGCCGGAGGCGGTGCCCGTACGGTCCCCGACCGGCTGATCGGACGCCCGTCAGACGGCGGGCCAGGGCCGGTTTTCTGGAACGGTCACCGCAGGGGGTTGTCGTTCGGGCGCCGACAGGGTGGTGCACGACGAGGCGAGCCGCGAGCGAGGAACGAGCGGCAGGCGACGCCGAGGAGGAACAACCCCTGTCCTTAGGGCGCCCGAACCCGGTCCGAAGCGAAGCGGAGGACCAGAACAAGCACAACCCGGGCGCCGACAGGGTGGTGCACGACGAGGCGAGCCGCGAGCGAGGAACGAGCGGCAGGCGACGCCGAGGAGGAACAACCCTGTCCTTGGGGCGCCCGAACCCGGTCCGAAGCCACGCGGAGGACCCGGAGAACACAGCCTAGGCCCGACCGCCCAGGCGGCCGAACAACAGGTCCCAGTTCCCCGGGAGGGGTCCCTCCGGCGGACGCTCGTCCCAGTGGCCGGTCAGCGTGCCCAGCAGGTACCGGAGGTGGCTGTTGCGCGGGGGCATCGGCTCACGGCCCAGCCGTTCGGCGGTCAGTTCCCGGTCCGGGTCGCGGCACAGCCCCGACTCCCGCACCGCGTCGTCGACCAGTCCCCTCCAGTAGTCCGCGTCGTGGGCGCCGTCGGCCTGGAGCATGTGCTCGCTCGCGAACGCCGCCATCGTGTCCGGGTCGCCGATCAGCGGCGAGACGACCATGTCGCCCTTGTAGTCGAAGCCGAAGTAGTACCGGCGCCCGTCGATGGTCATGGACTCGATACCGCCCACGTGGCCGTCCCGGTCCGGCAGCGGCCCGATCCCACCCGATGATCCGTTCTCGCTCATGCGCAAGGACGTTAGTCGCCGGATACGACAGGGTCCCCTTCACGGTGCTCGGCGGTGGGGACCTCCGCCGCGCGCTCGTGCCCGGGCTCTGGCGTCCCGTCCGCCGCCCCGGACTCCACGTCCCCGCCGAGGTTCTCCAGACGCACCTTACGCAGTGCCCACAGGACGACCAGGCCGACCGGGATCAGTACCGCCGCCGTGAACCCGTAGCCCGTCTGCACCGCGACCGTGAACGCCGACCGCGCCGCCTCCAGCAGCTCGGCCCCGAGCGCGCCGGGCAGCGTCTGCGCGACCGCCGTCGCACCGCCGACGGTCTCTCCCGCCGCCTCGACCGCGTCGGCCGGCACCTCCTCCAGCCCCGCGCCGTCCAGCAGCCGCCGGTAGACCACCGCCGCGAGGCTGCCCAGGAAGGCCAGGCTGAGCGCGTTGCCGAAACCGCCCGCGACGTCGCCCATCGCTGCGGCCGAACCGGCCTTGCGCAGCGGCGCCGACGCGATGATGAGGTTGTAGCTCAACGTGAACAGCGGTCCGATCGCCAGCTGGATCACCACCGCCGCCACGACGATCCCCGGCAGCGTTCCGTCGCCGACCAGCCACACCATCGCGCCGGCTCCGGCCCCGGCGACCAGCAGCGCGACCCCCATGACGAACCCGGGGCGCGCCCACCGGTTCAGGACGGTCGGCAGCAGGCCGCCCACGATCGAGCCCAGCGCGGGGGCGATCAGCAGAAGGCCCGCCCGCCCCGGCGACATCCCCTCCACCGCCTGGAGGTACTGGGCCAGGAGCATGTCCGAGCCGCCCACACCGAGCAGCATCAGGAGCATGGCCACGAGTGACACGGAGAACGCGGGTGTGGAGAACAGCCGCAGGTCCAGGAGCGGTTCCGGCGCGCGGAGCTGTCGCCGCACGAACAGCGCGCCCAGGGCGAGGCCCGCCGCCACGCACAGCAGGTACGGCCACGTCGGGGCCTCGGAGCCGCTGGCCATGTCGTCGGCGAGTTCCTGGAGCCCGAAGATCACCGCGATGACCGCCAGCACGGAGAACGCCACGCCCAGCAGGTCCAGGCTCTGCCCCCGCTCACCCCGCACGCGCGGCAGCAGCGGGGCGAACAGCAGCAGGAGCACCGCCACGGGCACGTTGATGAGGAACACCGAGCCCCAGGAGAAGTACTCCAGGAGCACGCCGCCCAGCGGCGGCCCGACCGCCATGCCCGCGGAGAAGGAACTCATCACCACGGCGATGGCGGCGGAGAACTGCCGGGTGTCGGTGAACATCACGCGCAGCAGGGAGGTGATGCTCGGCAGCAGCGACGCCGCGGCCATACCCATGACGGCCCGGGTGGCGATGAGCATGAGGGGGTCGACGGAGAACGCCGCGACCAGGGAGGACACCCCGTACACGGCGACCCCCGCCGTGAGCAGGCGCCGGTGCCCCATCCTCGGCCCCAGCCACCCCATGGTGAGCACCACGCCGACCTGGAGGAACGAGGCCACGTGCAGGATCCACAGCAGCTGCGTGCTGCTGGGGGCCAGGTCCGCGGCGATGGCGGGCAGCGCCAGGAACAGGACGGTCATGTCCGTGGCGGACATCAGGAGCGGCAGCGTCAGCACCGCGAGGCCGAGCCACTCTCTCCAGGTCGCGCTTCGGGGGGTGCTGGTGGCCACGTCTTTCTCCCAGGCTCGGACGGTCTCGGACGATCCCGACCGTAAAACCTCAACTTTTATTGAGATCAAGGCGGAGAAAGGCCGTGTGACGAGTGCCTCGCGACTCTGCGCGACGACACGAGACGAAGTACCAGAAAAATCTCGCCGAGAGTGAGCACAAGGGCACAAGCCCTGTCCCAGGCCGGTTCCTGTGCATTATCGTCTCGTCACATGGGGCACACACCGAGACACGCGCTGATGGACACCAGGGACCGTACCGGTTCCCCCGAACCCCACGCGACGCTGTCCGCGTACTTCGGAGCCGCACTGTCACCCCGGGAGTTCACCCTCCCGAACGGCATCAGAGTGGGCGTGGACTGCGCGGACGACGATCCTACGACCATCCTCGGACAGTGCTGTCTGCACTGGGGTCAGATCAAGTCGAACCAGCGCAACAAGGTCATCGCCGACGCCTTCAAACTCGCCTGGCTCCGGGGCGCCGCCTTCCCCGACGCGCGGGCGGTCCTGGCGCTGAGCACACCGTTCACCAGACTCCTCGGCCGCGGCGCCTGGCTGCCCGAGGCCCTCGCCGCGCACCGGATCGACGTCCTCCTGCTGGACCAGGACCACAATGTCCGACAGATGGAGATGACTCCGTGACCGGTTCTTCACACAACGTACATTTTCTGCCCCTACCTTTGACGGGTCAACGATCTCCGCGGGCCGTCGACAATCCTGCTTCCGCCCGCTCTCCGTCGAAGTCTCCGGTTCCGTACCGGAGGAGTCTTGTCTGGAGGGTGTCCCGTGGGCTCTTCCCATGTGGTCGTGCTGGTAGGTAACCCCCGCTCGGGCTCGCGGACCGCCCGCGCCGCGGAGCACCTCGCCCGGCTCCTGTCGGCCGCGATCCGCTCCGACGCGCCGGTCACCACCGTCGACCTGTCGGACTACGGCCCGGCGGTGCTCGACCCCCGCGCCGCCGACGTCGACTCCGCTGTCGAGACCGTGCGGTCGGCGGACCTGCTGGTCGTGGCCAGCCCCGTCTACAAGGGCACGTTCACGGGCCTGCTCAAGTCCTTCCTCGACCGGATGCCGCCCGAGGCACTGCGGGGCACCGTCTGCGTCCCCCTCATGGTCGGCGCCTCCGACGCGCACTCCTCCGCCCCCGAGGCGGCCCTGCGCCCGGTCATGGTCGAGCTCGCCGCCATCTGCCCCACCCCCGCCCTGTACCTCCAGGAAGCGGTACTCGGGGAGCTGGGCAGCGACACGGACCCCGCTCTGCGGTGGTACGACCGCCACGCTCGGACGCTCTCCTCGGTCATCGACTCACTCCCGGTACGCACGTGATCCGCGAGACCCCACCGTCCCCCGGCTCGGCCGTCGCCACCAGCGGCGGCCGAGCGCACGTGTCCGTCCCCTGAGGAGCAGGAATGACGCCCCACGATCCCATCCCACACACCGCGGACGTCCACCGCGAACCGTCCGCCCTGCGCGACGGGCTCGCCCGCATGGCCACGTCCGTCAGCGTGATCACCACACGGGTCCCGACCGGGCGCCACGGCTTCACCGCCAACAGCGTCGTGTCCGTGTCGGCCGACCCGCCGCTGATCGGTGTCTTCCTGGCCACCACCGCCGAGTGCCACGCCGCCTTCACCCACGCGCGAACACTCGCCGTGAACGTCCTCGCCGACGGCCAGGAGCACCTGTCCAGGCTCTTCGCCACCCGGGGAGCGGACAAGTTCGGTGCCGCCGACTTCGTCCGCGGCGACCTGGGCGCCCCCGTGCTGCCGGGTGCCGCCGTCGTGCTGGAGGGAAGCGTCCACTCCCGGCACGTCGCCGGGGACCACACGATGATCCTGGTCGACGTCGCGCGCGTCCACAGCGGCGACTCCGCGCCCCTCGTCTACCAGGGCCGCCGCTTCCGAAGGCTGGTCGCCGCGTGAGCCGTGAACGCATCGAGGTCCGTGGGCTCACCAAGACCTACGAGGGCGGCGACCCGCGCCGGCCCACCCTGGACCGCATCGACCTCGACGTCCCGCGGGGACACTTCGTCAGCCTCATCGGCCCCAGCGGCTGCGGCAAGTCCACCCTCATCCGGGTGGTCGCCGGGTTGGAGGAGTACGACGAGGGCTCGGTGCGGATCTTCGACTCCACACCCCGCCGGATGTGCGCGGCCAAGGCGGTCGGGTTCGTCCCGCAGTCGCCCGCGCTGCTGCCCTGGCTGAACGTGCGGCGCAACATCACCCTCCCCGCCCGGGTCAACCGCCGGGCGGGCAAGGGCGGCGAGGACCCCGACACCCTGCTGCGGATGGTCGGGCTCGACGACGCCGCCCGCAAGTACCCGAACGAACTGTCCGGCGGCATGCGGCAGCGGGTCGCCATCGCGCGCGCCTTCGGCACGCGCCCCGACCTGCTGCTCATGGACGAGCCCTTCTCCGCGCTCGACGAGTTCACCCGGGAGGCGCTCCAGTGGCACCTGCTGGGCCTGTGGGAGCGGATGTCGACGACCGTCCTGTTCGTCACCCACTCGGTCCGGGAGGCGGTCACGCTCTCCGACGAGATCGTGGTGATGTCCGCCCGCCCCGGACGCGTGTACGAGGTGATCCCCGTCGACCTGCCCCGACCGCGTGGCGACGAGGTGACCGGCCCCCGCGGACGCGCCCTGGAGGACCGCGTCCGCGCCTCCCTGCGCGGCGCGTGGGAGAGCGGCGCCGCCCCCGACGACCTGATCCCGCTGTGACGGGAGGAGAGAACGTGGCCACCGTCAACAAAACAGCAGGTAACGACCCCCGTGTCCGCCCCCAGAGCCCGCCGCCCCGCGGGCGACGCAGGAGCGGCCGGAAGCGCCGCTCCCCGCTGTCCCCCCGCGTGTGGCTGCCCACCGTCGTCGCGATCGCCCTGGTGGGCGCCGCGTGGTCGTGGGTCGCCGCCGGAAACCCCTACATCCTGCCCGAGCTGGGCGAGGTCGGCCGGACCCTGGTCTCCGACCCGGTGCTGTTCGTGGAGAACGCCTGGTCCACCCTCCAGATCGCGCTGCTGGGCGTGGCCTGGGGCGCGGGGACGGCCTTCGTCCTGGCCCTGCTGATGTCGGAGATCCCCGTCCTGCGGCGGGCGGTCATGCCGCTCGCCGTGGTCCTGAACGTCACCCCCGTGGTCGCCCTCGCCCCGGCGCTGGTGGTGGCCTTCGGATTCGGCATGACCCCGAAGGTGGTGGTCACCGCGATCGTCACCTTCTTCCCCGTGCTGATCAACGTCACCACGGGTCTGCGATCGGTCTCGGGCCCGGTCCTGCACGTCTTCCGGACCCTGCACGCCTCGCGGCTGGAGGTGCTGCTGAAGCTGCGCCTGCCCACCAGCCTCCCCTACGCCCTGGCCGCGCTGCGCGTGGTCCTGCCCCTGTCCATCGTCGGCG
>NZ_JBVMUY010000051.1:0-21997 GCF_055632325.1 Nocardiopsis sp. KDC1DS13DA1 | reverse complement strand
GGGGCACCCGGGTGGTGGCGGGTGGGCCGCGCCGTCACCCGGGTGCCCCAACCCTTGGGTGGTTCTGGTGCGGTTCGGTGTGTTTTCTGGCGGTGTGTGCGAACCGTGTGAGGGCGGTGGGCGTCCCACCCACCGGTGGTGTACACCCTCGCAAAGCCCTGTGGGTGTGGAGGTGTGGCGCACCCGGGGGTGTCGACCGAGGGCGGGGTGGTGCGGGTGGCGTGGGTGACGACGTTGGGCCCGGACGAAGACCAGGTCGACTACCGGCTCAAGAGCCAGTGCGGGTGCGACGAGGTCGCCCACACCCATGACGATGCCTCACACGCCCACGGCGAGCAGGGCGAGGACGCGGCCGCGGACTACCGGTTGTACGGGTCGGCGCGGCCCGTGGAACGCGTCGGATCCGGATGGGCGGAGTTCGGCGAGCGGGCGGGTACCGCGCTGGGTGATGAGGCCGCTCTGGAGTCGATGCGCCAGGTGATGGCCGGCCGTGACCCACGCACCGGTGAGCAGCTGGTGGACCCCAAGATGGCCGTGGACCCCCGCGCCAAGCTCGCGGCCGCTCCGTTGGTGGAGGCGGTGCGGGCGGTGGCCGAGGCCGCGCACATGGAGCCGACCGAACTGTTGGAGTCGCCGCGGTTGGCCGCCCGGTTCGCCCGGCTGGAGAAGGGGCTGGTGCGCGACGGTGAGGCCCACCGGGCTCCGGTGGCGGAGATGGAGGCGATCGCCGAGGCCGCCGGCGTGGATCCGGGGCTGGTGTGGGAGGCCGGTGAGCTGGAGGCGGCCCGCTCCCACACCGACGATCGCGTCCGGGTCGGCAACCGGGGATACGACCTGGTGCTGAACATGCCCAAGAGCGTGTCGCTGGCCTTCGCGCTGACCGATGAGAAGACGGCCGCGGAGATCGAGGAGATCTACCTGGAGTCGGTGCGCGAGACCGTCGCGGATATGGAGGGGTGGGTGGCCTACGGGATGGTCGGCCACCACGGCGACGGTCAGCGCGCCCAGCGGGTGGAGTCCAGCGGGTTCGCGGCCTCGATCACCCTGCACCGGGCGGCGCGTCCGGTGGGAGGCCAGGTGGGTGATCCGCACATCCACGCGCACGTGATGATCCCGAACATGGTCAAGTGCGTCGATGGGCAGTGGCGGACGCTGGGTGCGGGCGGGCGTGATCTGCACCGGCACGTGGGGTTGGCGGGTGAGCTGGCCAAGGCGCGGATGCGTGAGAAGCTGACCCGCCGCTACGGGTCGGTGTGGGAGCAGGACGAGCGCACCGGCGAGTGGGAGATCACCGGGTTCGATCCCGCGCTGCGGGGGTTGTTCAGTTCGCGGTCGCATCAGATCAACGACCTGGTGGGGGCCGATGCTTCGCGGTCGCAGAAACAGGCGGCGGGGCGGGCGCTGGCCGAGGCCAAGAATCCGCTGAGCGAGTCGGGCTCGGCCCGTCAGGCGTGGCGTCAGCGTGCTGAGGCGGCCGGTCGTGATGTGGACGCGTTGGTGGCGGCCGCTCTGCCAGGCGGTGTGGCCGATGCGTCGGCGTCGGCTGGACTGCCGTCTTTGGAGGAGTTGGCGGCGCGGGTGTGGGACCCCCAGACGGGGGTGACCGCTACCCGCAAGGTGGTCAACCGGGCCCAGGTGATGGCGGCGGTGGCGGCGGCGCTGCCGGGTGGTGTGGGGCGTTTGTCGGAGTTGGAGGTGCTTACCGACGCGGTGTTGGCCTCGGGTCGGGGGGTGGTGTTGCCCGCGGTGGAGGGGGCGCACCTGTCCAACGCCGACCGGTGGAGTTCAGCCGACATTGTGGAGGCCGAGCGCACCATCAGCGCCTCGGCGCAGCGGCGGCTGGGCCAGGGGGCGGCGGTCGTGGGCCGGGACCAGGCCTTGGCCGTGCTCGGGGAGTTCGAGGCCGAGCGCGGGTTCGCGTTGTCGGTCGAGCAGCGGCGTACCGCAGCCCGGCTGTTGGGGGCGGGCCATGGTGTGGACCTGGTGCGCGGGGTAGCCGGGGCCGGGAAGACGACGCTGATGAGCGCGGTGTACGCGGGGTGGTCGCAGGCCGGGTACCGGGTGGAGGGGGCTGCGACTGCGGCGGTGGCCGCGGCGAACCTGGAGGCGGAGTCGCAGATCGCCTCGAACACCGTGGCGACCTGGTTGCGGCGCATCGAGTCCGGGCCGGGGCTTGAGGGCGTGGACGTGTTGGTCGTGGACGAGGCCGCGATGGTCGATGACCGGTCCATGGCCGCTTTGGTGGGTGAGGCCGAGCGCACCGGGACCAAGATCGTGGGGATCGGCGACCCCAAGCAGCTCAAGGCGATCGGTGTGGGTGGGGCGTTCGCGGCGGTGCACACCCTGGTCAAGGGCGAGACGCTGACGGAGAACCGGCGTCAGAGCGAGGCGGTGGACCAGCAGGCGTTGCGGGAGTGGTTGCACGGCGGGCGTGAGAGCGCGCTGTCGGTGTGGGGGCGTGCCGGGCGGGTGCACGCCGCCGAGCGGGCGTTCGAGGCTCATGAGGCCATCGCTTTGGGGTGGTGGAACGACCGTCAGGGGATCGGTGACCGGTTCCAGGCGGTCGAGGACGTGCTGGTGTTGGCGGCGCGCAACAGCGACGTGGACGAGCTCAACCACCGCATCCGCAGTATGGCGCGGGTCGGCGGGCACCTGCAGGGTGATGAGGTGGGCTTCGCGTTGCGCGGCGGGGACCGGTTGGCGTTGGCGGCCGGGGACGTGGTGCGGGTTCGCCGCAACGACTACCGGTCGCGGCGCGGTGAAGGAGAGGACGTCCTCAACGGGTTCCGGGGTGTGGTGGCCGAGGTGGACGCCCGGCGCGGGGCGCGGGTTCAGTGGCGGCGTCAGGGACGTGTACACAGTGCCTGGATCAGCCCTGAGGCGATTGGTCGGGGTGATCTGAGTCTTGGGTATGCGATGACGATCGCGGCCGCTCAGGGGCTGACGTGTGAGCGGGTGCACGTGTACGGGATCGGGGCGGACGCGCATTCGCTGTATCCGGCGATGACGCGGTCGCGCAAGCGTGCGGATCTGTATCTGGCGGGTGAGGCGCTGGCGGATCCGAAGCTGCGTGAGCGGTTGGCGGCCGCGCGCGGCGACAAGGCGATGGTGCAGGCGTGCATTGCCTCCTACGCGCGCACCCTGGACGATCGTGATGACGGACTGGTCATCGACGAGTTGGACGGGGGCGGGGATGTGGAGTCGGCTCCCGCGCCGGAGCGCGCCCCCGGGGTCAGGCAGCTGCTCGATGCTCCGGTGCGCCTGGGCAAGGCGGTGAGTAAGCGTTCAGGTCAGGGGCCAAATGGTCGGGCCGAAGGTGCGCGGCGTCGTCCTGGGGGGCCGCGCCGTGGGGGGTTGGGGCGCTCCTGACCTGTAGCTTTACGTCGTAAAGTTGAGGGTGAGTTGTGTCCAGTCGGACCCCGCCGCTGTGCGCAGATGTTCGACTGCCAGGTGAGCGGCCTGTTCCTGCGGACCCCAGGAACAGGCTCGGTACCAGTGGGCGATCTGTTCGGCCGCGTGGGTCAGGGCCTGCAGTACCTCACGCACAGCCGGTTCGCTCGCCGTGGTCTGACCCGTGGAAGCAGCGGCGCTGAGTGTCCGGGCCGCCTCACGCAACCGGACGACCACCGCGGCCTGGGCGGCGCCTATGGGGGGCCGGCCCGCGTGGCTCCAGTCGCGGTCGGCTCTCTCCACCGTCTGGCGCACAGGGAGTGGGGCGGCCACGGCCACAGCGGTGAGTACATCGCCCAGTGCGGCGGCGCCCGCGGCCCGCACTCCCCGGCCGGCGTCGTCCCAGTACTGGGACAGCTCACCCACCACCGCCGTGACTTGGCTCCAGGGGCCCGCCGTGGGCGGCAGGGCCGGGGTGGTTGGGGCGCCGGCGAAGCGGTCCTGTACCCGGGGCAGTGACAGGTCGGGGGCCAGAGCGGTGCCGGAGAACCAGACCGGCCCGCCGTCGGGGGCGGTGTCGCCGGGCAGGGCCAGCGCGTACCCGGCTGCGGGCTCACCCTTGGTGGACTGGCGCAGACGCACCAGTGCCCCTTCACGGCGAAGGACGTCGAAGAAGTCCTCTTGGGTACGGGAGGCGACCGCAGCCCGCCGTGCCAGGCGCTCCAACACCGCGCGCGAGGGTCGGGCGAGTCCCTGCCGGTGCGCCTTCTCCGTCTCCCCGCGGGTGGGTGAGGGGGCGGAGGTGTTGTCCGAGGCGCTGGTGGGACGCAGCCGCAGTTCGTCCTCCAAAGCGCGGCACTCATCGCGTAGTCGCAGCGCGTCGTTGTGGATGTTGGGGTTGGTGTCGTCCTGGCGGGCCAGGGTGGCGAGCAGGTGGATGTGGTGGCTCTCGGAGCCGTCGTGGCGCAGGGCCACCCACCGGCAGCCCCGGTCGTCGCCTTGGGGGGCGATGCCGCCGGCGGCGGCGAGGCGGCGGGCCACGTGGTCCCACTCGGCGTCGGTGAGGGGGCGGTCGGTGGGGGCCACGCGCACGGCGCAGTGCCACACGTGGCGGCGTACCTGAGGGCGGACGAACCGGTCCAGGCGGCGCGCCAGCACGGACAGGTCGGTGCTGGGGTCGCGGCCGGGGTCGGGGACGCCCAGGGTGCGCCAGGCGGCGACCAGGTGGGGGTCGGTGTGCTCGTTGGCGCGGCCGGGCCCGTACAGGTAGCGGAGCAGGCCCAGGGTGTCCTGGCCGCGCATCACCTTGGCGATCATCGCTGCGCGCTCGCGACGGCGTCACCGGCGTTTTCGAGGGTGTCCACGGCGGCCGCGGCGCGCTCGAGCAGCGCGTGGACCTGGTCGGGGGCGGTTTGGGCCAGGGTGCGCAGGTCGGCGCCCAGGTGTTCCAGAGCGATGACGGCGTCGTTGAGGGCCACCAGCGTTTGGCGGGCGTCGGGTGAGGTGGCCAGGGTCTCGCGGGCCACGCCCAGGGCGGCGTGGGCGGAGAACCCGCTCAGGGTCATCGCCTGTTCCTTGGCGGCCTCGAGCAGCAGGGCGTGTTCGTCGTCGCTGAGGCTGAGCTTGACGTACTTGTCGCGGCGGATGCCGAGCCTGCGGTTGCCGCGCCGGTGCTGGGGTGTGTCCTCCACGGCCGACTCCTTGCTGGGTGGTGTGGCGTTGCTTGGTGATGATGGCCGATGCGGACAGCGAAGGCGAACGCGGGTCGGGAACCAGGGACCGGCCGACAGCTTCTGACACACTCGTCCGGGTTCCTGGTGATTTGGGAGAGACCGATGTCCGATTTGCTGTCCGCCTCGACCTGGTGGCTGGTGTGTACCGCGGCGCTGGTGGTGACGGGGGTGGCGGTGTGGGGGATGCGCCGTGCGGCTTCGCGCAGGTCAGCCCCTCGTGCAGGCCATGCGGGGGCGGTGCCTTTGCACGGCGGCTACCTGGTGGCCACCGTGGTCATCGCGGTGGTGGCACTGGCGCTGATCCTGGTGGCGTTCACCATGAGCTATGCGGCCCTGTATGAATCGGCCACCTGGTTGGCCGACACCCAACTGCACGCGATCAACGGCGGTGACCTGCGGTTCTTGTTCCCTGTGGGGATCGACGCGGTCATCGTCTACTTCCTGGCCATGGACCTGCTCATGGAGTGGCAGGGGCGGCGCCACGCCCTGAACCGGTGGGCGGCCTATGCGCTCTCAGCTATCACGATCATCTTGAACGTGAGCCAGGGGGATGGGTCCACGGCCTCCTACCTGGGACACGCGGGCCCGCCGATCGTGATCATCTTGATCGCTGAAGGGGTGGCGGCGTGGATCCGGCACCTGGCGGGGCTCGCGCACGGCCAGGCCGCCGACCGCATCCCCGTGGGGCGGTGGATCGCGCACCCGGTCTCGACGTTGAAGGTGGCCCGGTTGATGCTGGGGTGGGGCATCACCTCCTACCCGCGGGCGCTGGAGCACGAGCAGCGCCGACAGTTGGCCTACGCAATGCTGCGCGAACAGCACGGGGTCACCTGGCGCCGACACACCCCGCGGCATCTGCGGTGGATGTTGGACAACGGCTACGAGCTCGACACCGCCTTCGAGCTGACGCGGGCCATGACCGCCGCCACGGTGGCCATGACCGCCGCCGAGGCCACCGCCCTAGCCAACCCCGATGGCCAGGGCGGCCACGACGGTGTCGGTCAAGAGCCGGCCGCCGCTCTGGAAGAGGGCCTGGCCCGGCCCGAGCCCAATCTCGCCCCGGACCATGGCCAAGGCAAGAAGGACACGGTGGCCACCGTCTCGGACACGCCCCTGGCCGAAGTGGCCACCGGCGCTGAAGAGGACACCGGACAGGAGGATCCCGCACCTGTTCCCGAGACCGCGCCCGCCCCCTACTGGACCTGGGAAGGGCCCGTGGTGCCAAGCCCCACGCCCCAGGAGGAGCACCCAACCGAGGAGGTCCACGAGCCCTTGGTGGCCGCCGAACCCGAGCCCGCAGCGCAGGAGAAGGCCGTGCCGGAACCGCTCTCACCTGAGCAAAAGCGCGAACGTGTGCGGGAGCTGCTGCAGAGCCATCCCACGATCACCGACGCCGAGATCGCCGAGCACATCCACGCCTCCCCGCGCACCGCACGCCGCTACCGCAGCGAGTTGACCCAACAGAACGCGCTGGTGGACACCCCGCGCTAGCGGCCCCGGACACGGCCCGGTACCCGGATCCTGGGGGCGGCTCGAAGCCGGGGTCGCCAACCGCCCGAGCGGGTGGCGTGGCCGGTGTCCGCTGGCCACGCTGCGGACACGATGGCCAAGGCTCTGGCCACGGTGGTCACACCCTTGAAGGCGCGCCAGGTTTTACCGCGTAAAACCCTGCGGCGCCGGTCGATGTGGCGAGCCCCCAGCACCGGGCGCGGTCAGTGCCGCAGGCGTCGTCCACTGTCCTGGCCGTCGTGGCCACCGGTGGCCACGACGGCCAGGGCCCACAGAGCACGACCGGCCCCCACCAGATGGTGGACGCGACGTTTTACGCGGTAAAACCCCCGAGCCCTCCACGACCTGGCCACTGACCTGGGGCCGGGGTCGGGACGCTCCCGCGGGGTCCGCTAACGAGAACGAAGGACACCGCATTCCAAGGACTGGTTTGAGCACCGGCAGCGCAGCGCCGGTGCCCTGTCTGCTCGTCTGGGAGCGAACATGGTCGCTGGAGGATGCCCGCGACCCGTTGGCGTAGGTGGTGTGTCCAACACCCCCGTGGCCACGCCCCTGGGCCACCTATCCAAGAGCGTGGCCACGCATGGACAGCTCTGGCCAGGCGTGGCCACCACGAGGTGCACGCCGGGAAGCACAGCAACGAGGCGGGCGCGCGCACCCAAGATGGCCAGAGCCCTTTGGAGGCGCCGCAGGGCGGTGACCAAGGAAAGCGGCCACCCATGGCCAGAGGTCACGCGGCGGTTCCTGGAGCTTCGGGTTCAGGTTGTGATGGGTCTTTGGGCCCGTGGCCAGGACGGCGCCCTCGGGCTCGCGCCGGGCAGCGTCTGGTTGGGTTGGAGGCAGTAGTTGGGCGTCCTGGACCGGTCGGTGTTCGCGTTGCTGGGAGAGGCAGCGTGCCTTGCCAGCTGGTGTGATCGCCAAGGAGCGCGTGCGTGATTGCTCGGGGAACGCAGCCAGCAGTCCCACTCACCCCTGGGGAGCTGGGGGCTGAGGCGACCACGGCGCGGGGCCCGTCGTAGGCCGCTCGCCATAGCAGGCAGCCCCACTTCGGGCGAAGGAGTTCGTGGGTTTTACCGCCTACGACCTTGGGCCCCAGATCGTGCCCCCCACATCCGAAGGACACGGCTCTGGCCACCGCTGGACATCGTGTGCCGGGTCTTGAACAAGCCTGGACAACGGTGGCCACGTTGGGCCAAGGCCCGGCACACGTGACCGCAAGACGTGGACGACAGCGGTCGCCGGCACGTGCGGGGCGAAGGGCCACACCAGGAGTGTGGCCCTCCCTGGCCACGATGGCCAGGCCCCTTGGCCACCCTGGCCAAGGCATGACCCGCGCTGGCCACCTGAAGGGGGGCGCGGCGGTCATCAGGGGGCGTCGGCGGGTTTTACGCGGTAAAACCACCGGCCCTAGCCGAGGCCCACGAAGGTGTGCGCGGGCCCCTCAGGGGGACCGCCAGTGCTGCGCCCGGGTTAGATCCGGTCCAGGAACGCCCGCGCGAACCGCTGGAGTTCGTCGGGCCCCAGCCCCGAGGCCAGCTCCTTGTAGACCTGTTCGGCCAGGGCCTCGGGCTCATCCCAGGACAGGTCCAGCGTCAGTTGCTCACCCGGGCGCGGTGAACCCGAGGGCTGGGCTGGGCCCCGCGGGGGGTTCTTCACCGCCCCCGCGGGTTTGGTCGGCGCGGAGTCCGCCGGCGGTGGGGTGGCAGGGTCAGCGGGTTTTACCGCGTAAAACTCCTCCTGGTGTTGGCGGTGGGCGGCCAGTTGCTCCTGGGGCGGGAGTTTGCCCAGTTCCCGGGCCTGGGCCAGCTTCAGCTCCCCGTCTTTGAGGGCCTGCTGCAGATCCGGGCGCAGGTTGAGGAGAATGAGGCGCTGGGTGATCCACCCGTTGGACTTGCCCAGCAGCATGGCCGCCTGGGACCGGTTCAACCCGTGCTCGAGGAGCTTGCCGATCTCGCGGGCCTCCTCCAGGGGGTGCAAGTCCTGGCGGTGGATGTTCTCAGCCAGCACCGCGGCGCGCAAGGCGACCGGGTCGTCGTCCTGGGGACCACGGGAGGCGCGCACGTGCACCGCCACGGTTTCCAGGCCAGCCTGGTGGGCGGCGGCCAGGCGGCGGTTGCCGTTGATGACGACGAAGACCGCCTCGGCCACCGCTGCCTCGTGCTCGGGGTGGGCCTGCGCGTAGGCGCGGCGGGGCATGACGTGCAGCGGTTGCAGCAGCCCGTGCTCTTTCAGGCTGTTGGCGAGTTCGGACAGCTCCCCCAGGCCCTCGCGCGGGTTCTCGGGGTTGCCGACCAGGTGCGCCAAGGGCACCCGGGCTGGATCGGCGGGGGCTTCGCCCGCGGCCTGGGAGATGAGTTGGCGGCGGGCGCTGGTGGCGCGGCCCGCGGCGCCGAAGGAGGCCGAGCGGCCCAGCTTGTCGGCCTTGCTCATGAGAGGATCCCCGCGATCTTGCGCATGGCGGCGGCCTGGTCGGACTTGGGGTCGTAGACGAGCAGGCCCTGTTTGCTGCGCACCGCCTCGCGCTGCTCCTTGCGGTCAGGCACCACGGCGATCACCGCCGGATCGCCGATCTCCTCCCAAGCCTGCAGGGAGGAGGTGGCGATGTATCCGCGGCGGCTGTCGTACATGTTGACCACCAGCCCCAGGTAGTCCACGTCCAGGCGCATGTCCTGGCGCAGGTCCTCGATCTGGCCGGTCAGCAGGGTGTAGGCGTCGGCGCTGGAGTCCTCGGCTTGGACCGGGATCACCACCCCGGAGGCGCCGGGTTTCTCCTCGGGACGGCGGCGGCCGTAGTAGATGGCGCTGTCCATGGCCAGGCCGAGGCTGGGCGGGCAGTCCACCACGATGACGTCGAAGTGGGTCTCGAGCGGTTCCAGGGCCCGTTCCAGTGCGGCCTCGCGGGCGCGGATCGTGGACAGCTTCACGTCCAGGACGAACCCGTCGGCGCACGCCGGCAGCAGGTGCAACCGGTCTTTGAAGCGCTCGTCGGTGATGGGCACGACAAGGTCGGCCAGGTCCCCCTGGGCCTCGCCGGTCATGTGCTTGACCAGGCTGTCGCTGCCCAGGGCCAGGTTGTCCACCCCGAACTGGGCGGTCAGGTGGCCCTGGGGGTCGAAGTCCACCAGGAGCACGCGTTGGGCGGGGCCGCCATACTCGGTGCCTTCGGCGTAGGCCTGGCCCACCCCGGCGGACAGGGCGGTCTTGCCCACGCCGCCCTTCTGGTTGGCCATGATCCTGCGGCGGGGATGCGGTATTGCCACGTGCTCCTCCTGTGGGGAAGGGTGGTCGGCGAGCCAGAGCTCCAGAGCCTGAGCCAAGCCCTGGATGTAGGAGACCTGGCGGGTGGCGCAGTGCGTTTTGAAAGTGGCGTAGAGGCCTGGTGCCAGCCAGGTGCTGAACGGCGGGGCGCCGGAGGTGTCCACGGCGGGCTGGGGGCCGCTCTGTTGCCAGGTCTGGAGTGCTTGGGCCACCACGTCCTGCATGTCGAGCTGGTGCTCGGCCGCGCGGACCTTCACCCGGGCCCGGAGCTGTCCGGGCAGCTTGGAGGTGACCTTCTCCCTCTCGCCGGAGGTTGACGATGCCATGGGCGTTACCTTACTAACGCCCCTTGGGGTGGGCGAAGCTCTTCCTCCGGGCGTGCCGCGCTCTTTTACCACGTAAAATCCCCAGCCCTCAGGCTGAGGGCTCCTTTTCCCCTTCGGCAAACGGCAGGAGGTCCGGCCAGGGTCCACGGTCCGGACGAGGTTCCGGCGCGCCGTTTCGCGCGACGTGCGACCACCCGCGCAGCACCTGTGTGACCCGCCGCGGGCCGTTATGGCTGCCGGAGCGGGTGGTGGCCGCCCGCGAGGTCGCCGAGGTCGAGACCTTTCACCGGATCGAGCCGCTGCTCACTCAGGTGCTGTGCCTGGACCTGGGTCACCTGTTGCGGGTGGGCCCGGAGTTGGGATCGACCCCCACGGCGCCACGCGGGCCCGGGCACGGCATCGGGGCGTCGGATTCCAATTCTAGGTCAAATGACCTATATTCAGTTCCATGACTGACGAACTAACACTCGATCCGACCGGTCCCGTACTCATCACCGGCGGGTACGGAACGGTAGGCGCCGAACTCGCCCGTATGACCGCCGCAGAGGGCATGCCCGTCCTGCTGACCGGCCGCACCCCGGAGCGGGGCCGGGCACTGGCCGAGGAACTGGGCGGCCAGGCACGCGCCTGGGATCTGTCCTCTCCCACTCCGTTCCGAGCCGCCGTCCGGGCGGTGGTGAGCGCGGTCAACGACCCGCACGACCGAGTGCTGCACGCCGCCATGGCCGCCGGGATACCCCAGGTCGACGTGACACGGTGGACGTCGCGCCTACAGCGGGCGATCACCCTGGCCGCGCTGGCCCGGACAACCGCGCCGGTCCTGCTGTCCTCCGCCTGGATGGGCGGGGTCACCAGCCTGGTCGCCGCCGCCCTCGCACGGGAGCTGGGCGGGGCCGAGCGGATCGAGACAGCCGTCCGCTGGGACATGGCGGACCGGGCGGGCGCCGACTCGGTGGAGTTCATGGACCGACTCGGTATCAACTTCGAGGTCGTGGAGGACGGCCGACGCCGACTCACCGCCCCGCTGAGCGGTGCCCGCACGGTACGGATCGGCGACGACTCGGTACGCGTGGCACGCATCGACACACCCGAGCAGTACACGTTCCCACTCACCCTGGGCGCCACCACCGCCGCCACCCGGATCGGCTTCAGCTCCCCCGCCGCCACCCGGATGCTCCTGGCCATGCGCGGTGTGGGCTTCTTCCGCTGGGCGGACGGTGAACGCTGGGCCCCGACCCGCCGGGCGGTGCTCTACTCTCCGGGCGAGGGCGGCACCGCCCAACTCCGGATCGACGTGTCCCACGCCGGTGCGGCCCGGACCGCCACCGTCACCGACCCCGCCGGGCAGAGCCACCTCACCGCCGTCGGCGGATATCTGGGACTGCTCCGGGTACTGGGCGCAGACGGGGCACCCCCGCCCGAAGGCGTGGCCTTGCCCGAGCAACACCCGGATCCGTCCGCGGCGCTGCGGACGTTGGCCGACCAGGGTGTGCGGGTCGACGTCGAACAGGTCGGGGCGACCGCCGGGCAGGCCGCCTCGTGAGCGCCGCATCCACCGGTGGGGCGACCGCCAAAGGGCTCCGACGGCGCGCCGAACTACTGGACACCGCCGAACTGCTGCTGGCCGCCTCCGGCGGCGCCCAGCTCACCCTGCGCGCCGTCGCTCACGAGGCCGGGGTGCGCCTGGGCCACCTCCAGCACTACTTCCCCACACGCGCCGACCTGCTGACCGCCCTGCTCGACCGGGTCCTGACCACCTCGCTGGCCCGGGTCGCCGACCGCACCGGTCCATCCGATGACGGGACCGACCCCGCCGCGGTGATCAGCAGTGTGCTCGCCGACCACGACGATCTGCCGCTGGTACGGCTGTTCACGGAGGTGTGGGCCATGGCGGCCCACGACGACGCCGCGGCCGTTCGTTCCTTCTACGCCCGGTACGCCGGACACATCGCCGAAGTCATCCGGCATCACGTCCCGGAACTGGACGAGACCGAGGCGCGAGCCCGCGCCGAGGTCTTCGTGATGGCGGTGGAGGGGGCTTCCCTTTTCCGATCCGGCATCACCGGAGGCCGCACCCCGCAGACGGACGCGGCGTTGCGAGAGACCCTCCTCGACCTCCTCACACGGCCGCGGTGAACTAGGGGTTCCTTGGAACATCGGAACAGCATCCGGCGCTAAGCGCTTCTGTTTCGTCTAGGTGGCCATACATCCCGCGCGTGGCCATCTCCGTGGCCATGTCCAGAGCGTTCCGGACAGGGGTGGACACGATGGTGGGCCATGTCCGCCCTCACCCCGGACACGCATCGGCCGGTGTCCAGGGTGGGCTGGACATGGCCATCCCTGTCCCGGACACGTGGCCATGCTGTTGGCCATGTCTGGGCGCGCTGGCCACGGTGACCAAAGGTGTCGGCGCCCTGCTTTTTGTGCCGCTCTCTGTCGCAAACCCGCCTGTTTCTGGCCCCCGCTAAGTGAACCTTCTCGGGGGTCAGAGGCTCAGGCGAGACGTATCGTCTCGCCGTGCGGGCATGAAGAAACCCCCACAACGATCCGTTGCGGGGGCGAAGTTGGGTCCAGGCGCTAGATGTACTGACCACAGAGGTTGGTGACACCCACCCCGGCTGACACAAGCGAGGAGGGCCTTCGGTATCGGTGTGGATTACCACGTCTACACCGACCCACCAGAAGGCCCTCGATGCCCCACACTACCCACGCCAACGCCCGCCTCACCCCCGCAGGGCGACTCGCCCTGGCCCGCTGCGTGGCCGATGACAAGTGGCCGCTGCGCCGGGCGGACGAACGCTTCCAGGTCAGCCCGACCACCGCCAGACGCTGGGCCGACCGCTACCGCACCCAAGGCGAAGCGGGCATGAGCGACTGGCCCAGCCGACCCGCCCGCTCACCCTGGCGCACCCCCGCACGGCTTGAGCGCCGCGTCATCAAACTCCGCGTCCTGAAAAGGTGTGGGTCGGCCCGCATCGCCGGCCACCTGCGCATGCACCCCTCGACCGTGCACCGGATCCTGACCCGGCACCGCATGCCCCGCCTTGCCCACACCGACCGAGCCACCGGCCAAAGCGCGCGCCGCTACGAGCGGGCCCGGCCCGGCGAGCTGGTGCACGTGGACATCAAGAAACCCGGCAACATCCCCTACCGCGGAGGGCACAAGGTGCTGGGGCGACCCCAGGGCCGCAAACACCGCGCCAAGGCCGGATACGCCTACCTGCACAACGCCGTGGACGACCACACCCGCCTGGCCTACTCAGAGATCCTGGCCGACGAGAAGAAGGAGACCGCGACCGGCTTCTGGAAGCGCGCTCACGCCTACTTCGCCTCGGCGGCCATCCCGCCACCCGGGGTTCTTTTCGCGCTTTGGTGTGACTTGGGAGGCCCAGCAGCCCAGGTGTTAGCCCTTGAGGATGCGCGATTCCAGTAGGGTCGTCCCCACGCCACGTCGCGTGGTGGGGGCTAACCACCTTCACCAACTCCAGACATGACGAAGGCCCGGGAACCAACCGGGCCTCGTCGAAAGATCAGATGAGCTGGCTGTCCACCACGACAGCGAGCTGCGCTCACCCCAATATCTACCAACGGCCACTGTAGCCGACCGGGGGCAAAGTGGGCACCTTTTGGGTACCCCGAGCGCCGCTACCTGCGTGTGGGCTGCCTAGAAAGAGCCCCCGCATGAGCATCCAGCACATGCAGATGGTCTTCGACGCCGAAGGCCTCGACCACAGCGAGAAGATCGTGCTTCTCGCCTACTGCAACTACACCGACGCCCACGGCTACGTGTGGGCGGGTGTCCCCCGCATCAGCGACGACACCGGGGCTTCAGCGAGCACCATCAAGCGTGTCCGCAAGGCACTCAAGCAGCGAGGCCTGCTGGCCACCAAGCGGCGCGTAGACCCCCGCACCGGCCGGTCAACCTCGAACATCACCCGCATCAACCTCGACTGCCTCGCGGCCATGAAGCGTGCCCCGCGCGAGTACGACGACAACGTCATCGAGGAGCTGCTGTTCGACGCCGAAGGAAGCGACACTCAGAACCCCCCTGACCTGCGGATAGGTCAATCTGACCCCTGGACTGACCTGCGGATAGGTCAATCTGACCCCGGACCCGGGGTCAATCTGAGCCCGCCAGAGGGCGGGGTCAATCTGACCCCTAATCCATCAGATGAACCGTCAGGTTCATCCTCCTCAGGGGACGCGGACACCACACCCACCCCACGGGGTCCGGTGGAGGAGGAAGAGGAGATGCCTTCGGCCAACGACTCCAGGCACTCCGTTCCGGGTCTGATCAAGAAAATCCAGGAGTCCACCGGAGCGAGCCTGGAGGAAGCCCAGGAGCTCGTCGAAACCCTGCTCCCGGAGGCAAAGACGAGCCTCAGCGGTCTGATCGCCACCATGGCCGCGAACGGTGACCTGACCCTGCGATTGACCCTGTTGCGGCGCCAGCGTGCGTCTCAGCCCCGCGCAGTGGCATCTGAGGCCACGGAACCCGACCCGATGTGCACGGAGCACCACGAATCCCTCGACTGCTCGGTGTGCGCGGTCCTGCACCCGCGCATGGTTCAGCTCCTGCTGAACCGGTTCGGACCGGTGCGCCGACCTGACCTGGCCGCCCGCCTGACCCCTACCGGCACCTCCGCCTGACCCCTGAACACGACAACGGGGCCGGACATCGCCTGCAAGCTCACGTCCGGCCCCTGCCACCCATGGGATGGAAACACCAGCATGACCCACACCGAGGACACCCGCGTTCCCCCGCACGACATCCACGCCGAACAGTCCGTGCTCGGCGCGATGCTGATCTCCGCCGAGGCTGTGGTCGACGTCGGCGTCATGATCGGCGTCGCCGACTTCTACCGGCCCGCCCACCAGATCGTCTACGCCACGATCTCGGCGCTGATGGACCGCGGCGAGCCCACCGACGCCGTCGCGGTCGGCAACGAACTGACCAAGAACGGCGACCTGGCGCGAGTGGGCGGGGCCACCTACCTGCACACCCTGACCGAGGCCGTCCCGACCGCCGCCAACGCCACCTACTACGCCAAGATCGTCGCCGACCGGGCGCTGCTGCGCCGCCTGGTCGAGGTCGGCACCCGCGCCGCCCAGATTGGCTACATCGGCGAAGGCGAAGCGGTGGACCTGGTTGATGCCGCCCAGGCCGAGATGCTGGCCATCACCGACGGTGACCAGGGCGCCGAAGAGGACCCTCTGCCGGCCGACTACCTGCCCCGGGCCATGGACCGTATCCAGCAGCGGGCCGCCAAGGGCAGCGCACTCCAGGGGATCCCCACCGGGTTCGCCGACCTGGACGCGCTCACCAGCGGACTGCTGGCCGGGCAGATGATCGTCATCGGCGCCCGCCCCGCGGTCGGCAAGACGACGTTCGCTTTGGATTGGGCGCGCGAGGCCGCCTTTCGGGCCGGGCAGACTGTGGCGTTTTTCTCCCTGGAGATGGGGGAGGAGGAACTCACCGACCGGATGCTCTCTGCCGAGGCCCGGGTCCCGCTACACTCCATCAAGTCCGGGCTGGTCGAGGACTACCACTGGGACGCGCTCAGCGCGGCCATGCCCACGATCAGCGACGCCAAGCTCGTCATCAAGACCGGCATCAGCCAGCTCGCGCAGATCCGTGCGGCGTGCCGGAGGATGAAGCGGTCGCTGGGGCTGTGCATGGTGGTGGTCGACTACCTCCAGCTGGTGCAGACCGACGGCCGCTACGACAGCAAGCAGCAGGAGGTCACCGAGATCTCCCGGGCGCTCAAACTCTTGGCCCAGGAGCTGGGGGTGACGGTGGTGGCTCTGTCGCAGCTCAACCGCAAGTCCGAGGACCGGGCGGACAAGAAACCGCAGATGTCGGACCTGCGCGAAAGCGGAGCGATCGAACAGGACGCCGACGTGGTGGTCCTGTTGCACCGCGAGGACGTGCACGACAAGGAGTCCCCACGGGCGGGGGAGGCGGACCTGCTCGTGGTCAAGCACCGCAACGGGCCCACGGCCGAGGTGACCGTGGCCTTCCAGGGCCACTACAGCCGGTTCGTTGACATGACACCCGCATAGAACCCGACTGCAAACGCGGCCCCGCACCGGCATGGCTGGTGCCGGGCTTTCCCCGTTTCAGCCCTGCCGTGGTGTCGCGCCTGCTTGAGTGGTTCCCCGAACATTGACACGAAGGAAGCAAGGTCATGCCCTCCAACCACGCGATCGGCCTGCGCACTGCGTTAGGCACGATGGAAGACGTCCGTTTCTCCTTCGGAGTCACTTTCTCCGAGGCGCGGGAACGTCCCCTCGGGGAAGGGCACGGTTCAGCGTCAAACTGCCCGCAGTGCTCGACCTTCTGGACGCCATCGCCAAAGAAGACATCACAGCCATAGCCGTGCGGGAAACACTGCTGGACGCGGTGGACGTGCTCTACGAACAGGCGGGCTGCTACTACTACGAGAGCCGCGAGGACAAACTGTCCTGGTGTGCGCGCGACGGCGGATGCCCGACCTGCCAACGGCAGCGATCGTCCTTCGCCCGCCATGTGGAGACGATGACCGAACGGTGGCGCCGGTGGACACTCCCTGACCAGTTCCCTTTCGCCAAAGGCAGTTCCAAAGGTCTGCACACGGTCGGTTGCGGTGTCGTTCGCCGACACATGCCGGACGGCTTCTCAGAACCCGACCCCGACGACCCGGTGGCGCTTCGCGCGTTCGCTCACGCCCGCGACGTCTACGACTACGACTTTTCGCCGCAAGAGCCGGAGCAGCTCCCCGGGCACGTTCCGTTCCACCCCATGTCGCCTGAGGAAACCCGCGTGTTGATGGCCAAGAACACGGGCCCCAAGGGAGGCCGCCACTACAAGCGCTGCCAGCACTGCGCCCCCACCCAGTGATGCACGCACCGCGACGCCACGCCGCCAGCGGATCCGACCACCGAAGGAGCACCGGTGAGCACCGACCCTGTCAAGCAGCACGTCATCACCCTCTTGGGTCACCGCAAGGATCTCCAAGAGGCCATCGAAAAGCGCGTCAGCGAACACGAGGCCGCTGGAGGCCGGGTTGTTGATGGCGGTCAGGTCGACCACGACACATGGGAGATCACCGACTACCGCACGGGAGAGACCCTGGTGGAAGGAGGCAACGGATTCGACGGCTTCGTGGAGTTCCTGGGCTCGGAACGGGCCGAGTCGTGGGCACTGATCGATCCCCTCACCGAGGATCTGTACGACGACGAACTCCACGTGACGAAAGGCGTGCCGGAATCTTTGTGCGACGCCCTCGACATTTGGATCGATAGTCGTTCCACACCGGACGAGGACGTCGCTGAGTTCATCGGCTGGCCGGTGGAGCGCGTTTCCCAAGCCCGCGAGGACTGATCCGCTGCGGGACCGTCTGTCCCGCACACCCGCAAGAAGGAGCCGCATGGGCACGGGCTACGACCAGACCCGCTCACTCCAGTGGGTGGACCTGTGCCCCCACCTGGGAGCTCCCGAACGCACCCTGCTGAAAGTCCTGGCCAACCTGACCACCGACACGAACCCGGTGTGCACCCTGGCCCTGGACGAGCTGCGCACCCTGGTCTACGCCGCCCCCGTGGCCGTAGGCGAACACCCCAAGACGATCTCGTCCAGCGGCCTGCTCCGTAACCTGGTCACGCTGCACCAGATCACCACCCCCGAGGGACAGCCGCTCACGTTCTCCAGCCGAACCGTCGCGCACCAGCGCCCCGTCGCCATCCAGGTGTGGCTCACCCCCACACACGAGTGCGGCTGCCCCCGCAACGTCGAAGACGCGCTCGCCCAGGCCCAAGGACAACCCCCGCAGTTCGACCCGGCTACCGCGCACATCGGCCGGTAAAGACCGGTACCCAGCCGCGGTCACACCCGCCCCGGAGGTCGACCGGTCGACCCGGCTCCTTCGCGCACGCACGCGAGACCCGCCGGTGAACACCAGACCGCGCGAACACCGAACTACGGCTGTGTTCTAACGAAAACAGGCGAATACCTAGCAGAATCGGGCCCCTCCACGGGCACGGGGGAGCGGCCCGGGTGCCGTACCCACGGCATGACGTACACACGCCACCACCAGCGGCTGAGCCCTGGGACGTGATCTACGGTGGCAGGGCGGGGCGCTGGTCCCCTTCACTCCGGGCGGGGCGTGCGGTGTCACCCAGAGGGGGGAGGGGCGCCCGAATCCCTCCAGGCCGGGGAGACGACCAGCGCGCGGGTCATCTCGTCCGCACGCTGACAAAACCCTGGAACTGTTCCACTCACCGCAGGTAGCGGACCTCTGGGGTGGTGGGGCATGCGCATGGGGGCGGGCTCAGTTGCTGTTGAGCCAGGCCAACAACAGCACGATCACGAACAGGATGATCACCGAGGTCGGCCAGTCACTGAACTGGCCCTTGAAGTTGCGCGCCAACAGGCTCTCCACGGGGCAGGGGCGGTCTCTGCCCCGGTTCTACCGGCTCGGTGTCACTCATAGCCACTAGTGGCCACAACAGGTCACCCATGTGCGGTCGTGGTCCGGACCCTCTGCCTGGGACCGTGCCCCGGGCAACAACACCTGAACACCGGACCCTCACAACTCCAGCGTGGTCTGCCCCGGCACCTGGTGTTGTTCCTGGCGGCCGCGGCCCAGACACCGGCGGCACGTCACCGGCCCGGCCGACGGCGACAGGCGCAGCGGGTCGACGGCCGCGTGACACTGCACAGCCGGCACCGGCACCCCCGCCCACATGTGCTCGGTGAGCCCGTGCACCACCGACCCGGACCCGATCCGGGCGCCGTCGGCGTTGGCCAGCTCCTCACGGCGGCGGCGCAGCGTCGCGGCCAGGTGTTCGACGCCTGGGTCGGTGACCGCGACCAGAGACGGTTGCTCAGTGCCGCTCACGATTCCTCCAGGAGCAGGTCCACGGCTTCGTCCAGGGCGGCGAGCGCCTCCCGCTGCGCCTCGCCCCGGGACACCACACCGAGTTCGAGCGCCTCGACGACGAACCCGCCCGCCTCGATGTCGGGCGTCAGACAGGCGGTGAGCCGAGGTGGATGCTCCATGGCCACCAACGTACCCATCAGGCCCTGGCGGCGGCTTCCTGGCCGGTACAGAGCCTCCGGCCCGAACACGAGGCGTGCCGGAGTACTCGCCCGATCCGTCGCACCACCGGGTGAGGGGAAGCCACCCCTAGGTGTTACCGGTCAGTTTCAACACAACCCAGCAACCAGACAGGCAACACAGCAACGGCTGGGCGTCCCCGGCACGGTTGGGCGGTCACCCGTTCAGGTCGTCGATCTGGTGCAGCAGCTCGTCGAGGGACACGGTCGCGGACCGTTCGGCTTCGATGACGGCCAGGTGCGGGGCCATCGTCGTCGGTGCGGATGCCGGCGCTTCGACTCCCGGGCACGGTCCACACCCGGGAGCTACTCATGAGAGAGCAAGTTATATCGGAGAGTGTCTTTATCTGAGGTGTCTCGTGTTCTCCGTGATCTTTTTGTGGTGTTTTCGCTGGTTAAAGCTTTTTTGTGTGGGTTCAGGGCTTTTTCTTGGGGGCGGGGGCGCGGGTCCGGCGGGGGCTGGTGTGCGCGCAGGGATCTGCGATCCGGCACCGCAACCACAACGACCGATGAGGGAGCAGGACCCATGAGCATCAAGAAGGCCGCCGGGAAGAAGGCCGCCGCTGTCGCCCTGGTGGGGGCCGTCGTACTGGGGAGCACGGCCGCATCGTGCGGCAAGAAGACCCCGAAGCGCTGCACGGCGCAGCCGGTCAGCGTCAGTCAGACCGTGGCCGCCAGGTAGCCGAGAAAGTTCGGCGGAGCAGGTTTCCCATCCTCATAAGAGGGTAGTATCTACAGTGAAGGAGTGAGGGCATGGACCCCCAGGAGCAGGCTCGTATCGACGAGATCGACCGCGCGAACCGCGCGATCCGCGAGGAGCAGGAGCGCATCCGGCAGCAGGAGGAGGCCCGCCGGAACCAGCAGCAGCCCCCGGCGCACCCCTGATCGGTACGACCAGCACCACCTGGGGCGCCCGCAGCGTCGGGCGCCCCACCCCCCAGCACCACCGTTGTTTGAGAACTCCACAGAGAGCCAGGAGGCCAACAGTGAGCATCTTCGCAAGCATCGTTCGCAGCACCGAGGACGGAGAGCCGGACTCCGACGGGACGATCAACACGCCCCGCCGGACCGAGACGAAGCCCAAGAAGAAGTGACCCCCGGGGGCCGCCCGCCGCTGGGTGGGTGGCCCCCGCCGGACCCGCGCCCCCGCCCCCAAGAACGGGGAGAGCGTAGGTATCTCGGTAGGGATCTGTTGGCGTGGCGCCGCCTTCGGGTGGGCTGGCGTTGTCCCCTGGGCGTTGCCCGTTCGGAGCCGAGGGTTCGAGCGTGTGCCTGTCTGCGGGCGTGGCGGGAACACGAAACCAGAGAGAGCCAGAGAGAGCCAGAGAGAGCCAGAGAGAGCCAGAGAGAGCCAGAGAGAGCAAGTTATAGCTTTCGGTGGCTTTTGTTGCGTTTGTGCTGTTGGTGGTGTGTGGGGTGCGGGGTTTTTCTTGGGGGCGGGGCGCGGGCCCGGCGGGGGCTGGTGTGCGCGCAGGGATCTAGCGATCCGCCACATCAACCCGAGAGAGGGAATCATGAGGAACATCAAGAAGGCCGTCCGCATGCTGGCTACCGTGATGAAGGGGTGGGCCTGCTCGCGCTGCGGGACGTGGAACAGCGACGGTGCCGGTGCCTGCCAGGGTTGCGGGCAGAGCGGCTGACTATCCGAATCGGTGGGTTTAACCGCCACCGAATAGGGTAGAATATACAGTGAAGGGTTCGGGGGGTTCGCACCACCGGACGCCCCGGACCCCGCACCTTGAGAACTCAACAGCGAGCCACGAGAGGCGGACATGAGCCAGAGGCTGAACCCGTTCAAGGACAAGCACCCCCAGCCCCAGCCGGAGGACGAGCCCCAGCGGTTCACCCCGGGCCGGACGATCGAGCTCAAGAAGCCGATGCACTGAGGCTCTGAGTGTTCAGCAGCCACCCGGTGGGTGGCCCCCGCCGGGCCCGCGCCCCGCCCCCAAGTACGGGGAGTGCGTAGGTATCGCGGTGAGGGTGTGTCGGCGTGTCGGCGTGTCGGCCATGGCTGGTTCGAGGGTCGGGTGCGGGGGTGCGGGTTGGTGTGTGGGACCGATGGGTGGTGTGTGGTGCGGCCGGAGTGGCCGCTACGGGTTGGGAGGGAGCTGGTGATGGGTGACGAGCGTGAGGACGCCCGGGGTCTGGTGACGTTGAAGGAGTGGGCGGCGCAGGTGGGTTACAGCCACGGGTACGTGGTGCATGTGATGCCGCGGTACTACCCCGACTTCCCGGCTCCCGAGCGGCGGCGTAAGGGCGTGACGGACAAGGGTGGCGGCGGGGGCAGCGCGTGGTACGACCCGGCCAAGCTGGAGCCGTTTCGTCCGCGGCGGGCACAGCCGGTGGAGTTGGCGGAGCAGGAGTTGGACCGTGAGGTGACGTTGGTGGGGTTCGCGAAGCTGATCGGGGTGGACGGGCGTAGCGTGACGCAGATCAAGGACGACCGTCCGGACACGTTGCCGGACACGGTGGACGGCCAGCGGTGGTATCCGCGGGCCAAGTTCTTTGTGCGGGATCTGTTGTTGATGTGGAACAGCCGTCCCGGTCCGGGCCCGGGGTCGGACAAGCGTCGCCCCGTCTTGCCGTGGACCACCGGTAGCGAGGGTTCGCACCCTTGACCCCGCCCCTGGGGGCACCCGGGTGGTGGCGGGTGGGCCGCGCCGTCACCCGGGTGCCCCAACCCT
>NZ_JBVMUY010000050.1:0-40798 GCF_055632325.1 Nocardiopsis sp. KDC1DS13DA1 | reverse complement strand
ACGCGGTGCCCAACGACCCGCGTCCGCCGATGGTGACCTCGGGGCTGCGGATCGGCACCCCGGCGCTGGCCACACGCGGGTTCGGCGAGGACGACTTCGCCGAGGTCGCCGACATCATCGCCGAGGCGCTCAAGCCCGAGTTCGACGCCGGGGCGCTGCGGGGCCGGGTGCGGGCCCTGGCCGACCAGCACCCGCTCTACCCCCACCTGTAGGACCGACCGCGCGGGGCGCAGTCCGCGCCCCGCGCGGCCCAGCCGTACCTGTGCTCAACGAGGAGGACAGCCATGGCCATCAGTGTCTTCGACCTGTTCACGATCGGTATCGGACCGTCGAGTTCGCACACGGTCGGCCCGATGCGGGCGGCCCTGACCTTCGTGGAGGGTCTGCGGTCGCGTGGCGAGCTGTCCGGTGTGGCGCACGTGCGGGCGGAGCTGTACGGCTCCCTCGCCCTCACCGGCAAGGGCCACGGCAGCGACACCGCCGTGATCCTGGGGCTGATGGGGCACACGCCCGAGCACGTGGACGTGGACGCGGTCCCCGGGTTCGTGGAGCGAACGCGTACCGAGCGGACGCTGTCCCTGGGCGGACCGGAGGGGCCGACGGTCGCGTTCGACCCGGCGGTGGACGTCGACTTCCGACGCAAGGAGAGCCTGCCCGACCACCCCAACGGCATGCGGTTCGTGGCGCTGGACTCCGTCGGTGCCGAGATCTCGTCGAAGGTGTACTACTCCGTGGGCGGCGGGTTCGTCGTCGACGAGCGGGCCGCGGGCGCCGACCGGATCACCGTGGACGACACCGTGCAGCCGTACCCCTTCGCCACGGCCGAGGAACTCCTGGGCCTGTGCGCGGAGACGGGGATGTCGATCAGCGCGATCATGCTCGCCAACGAGCGGGCGTTCGGACGCACCGCCGAGGAGATCCGGACCGAACTGCTCACGATCTGGACCGCGATGCGCCAGTGCGTGCGCCGGGGCGTGCTGACCGAGGGGAGCCTGCCCGGCGGGCTGAGGGTGCCGCGGCGCGCGCACCGGCTGTACCGGCAGCTGGGCGGGGTCTGCGACGACTCGGGGCTGCTGCCGCCCACCTCGGTGGACTCCGACCCGATGCGCGGCAGCGACTGGATCACCCTGTACGCGTTGGCGGTCAACGAGGAGAACGCGGCCGGGGGCCGGGTGGTGACCGCCCCGACCAACGGCGCTGCGGGGATCGTTCCGGCGGTGCTCCACTACTATCTGCACTTCAGCCCGGGCGCGGGCGACGAGGGCGTCGTGCGGTTCATGCTGACGGCTGCGGCGATCGGCATCCTGTTCAAGCAGAACGCGTCGATCTCGGGGGCCGAGGTCGGCTGCCAGGGCGAGGTGGGTTCGGCGTCGTCGATGGCGGCCGCCGGGCTGGCCGAGGTGCTGGGCGGGACCCCCGCCCAGGTGGAGAACGCTGCGGAGATCGCGATGGAGCACAACCTGGGGCTGACCTGCGACCCGATCGGCGGACTGGTACAGGTGCCGTGTATCGAGCGCAACGCCCTGGCCTCGGTGAAGGCGATCAGTGCGGCACGGATCGCGCTGCGCGGCGACGGCAGCCACTTCGTGTCGCTGGACAAGGTCATCAGGACCATGAGGGACACCGGACGCGACATGCACGACAAGTACAAGGAGACCTCGCGCGGCGGCCTCGCCGTCAACGTCATCGAGTGCTGACGGAGAAGCGCCCCGGGCAGTGGGTTCGAGGGGACGGGGCACACCGGTCGGCCCGAGTCGCCGGACATCCTCAGCCGACGTACGCGGCCCCGGGAGCCTGCCGACGCCGCGGGGACCTCCCGGAGCGGACGTGGTCGCGGTTGTTGGCACGGGGTGGTGGAGCGTGTACAGTGACGGCCGTCCTGTTGTCTACGAATGAGGTGGACGTTGCGCATCTGAGGTTCGCGATCATCACGCGGCACGGCCCTCCGTCGGCCGCCCGCCACGGCCCCGGGCCGTCGGTGGAACCGCGTGGATGGAACCTCGGTGCACGAGCCGTCCCCCAACGGGACCCTCCCACCCCTCCTGTCGGCCGCGGCCGCGTGGTGCTCGCATACGAAGCCCCTGTCACTTCGCTTCCGTACTGCGAGAGAACCATGTCCCACCCCACTGGCAGCGATGCCTCCGTGGCCGTCTCCGCCCTGGACTTCGCCTGGGCCGACGGCACGCCCGTCTTCGACGACCTGTCCCTGACCGTCGGCCGCGGCCGCACCGGCCTGGTCGGCACCAACGGTTCGGGGAAATCCACGCTGCTGCGCCTGCTGGCCGGAACGCTGCGTCCCGTGTCGGGGGCGGTCACCGTCCACGGGCGCCTGGGCTACCTGCCGCAGAACACCACCCTGGACACCGACCTGCGCGTCGACCGGGTCCTGGGTATCGCCGACACCCGGGCGGCGCTCGAGGCCATCGAGTCCGGCGACGTGTCCGAGGAGCACTTCGCGACGGTCGGCGACGACTGGGACGTCGAGGAGCGCGCCCTGGCCACCCTGGGCGGGCTCGGCCTGGACGGCATCGGCCTGGACCGCACCGTCGGGGAGATCTCCGGCGGCGAGGCGATCCTGCTGCGTCTGGCCGCCCTGCTGTTGGAGCGGCCCGACGTCCTGCTGCTGGACGAGCCCACCAACAACCTGGACCTGTTCGCCCGCAAACGGCTCTACGACGCCGTGGACGGGTGGCGCACCGGCACGCTGATCGTGGTCAGCCACGACATCGACCTGCTGGAGCGGGTGGACCGCGTCGCCGAGCTGCGCTCGGGGGCGGTCACCTGGTACGGGGGCGGCTGGTCGGACTACCAGGAGGCGCTGGCGGTGCAGCAGGAGGCCGCCGAGCGCACCCTGCGGGCCGCCGACGCCGACATGAGGCGCCAGAAGCGAGAACTGGAGGAGACCCGTGCCAAACTGGCCCGCCGTCTGAAGCAGAACCGCAGGGCACAGGCCCAGGGCGGCATCCCCAAGATCGCCGCGGGCAACCTCAGGCGCTGGTCCCAGGAGTCCTCGGCCAAGCTCAAGGACGTCCACGAGGACCGTCTCCAGGAGGCGCGGGAGCGCCGGGAGGAGGCCGCCGGGGCCGTGCGCGGCGACGCCGAGATCAGGGTGGAGCTGCCCGAGACCGCGGTGCCCTCGGGCCGAGGGGTGCTCAGGGCCGAGGGGCTGACCCCGGTGCACGGGGCGCTGTCGGGCGCGGACCTGTGGGTGCGCGGCCCCGAGCGGATCGCCCTGGTGGGCCGCAACGGGGCGGGCAAGACCACCCTGCTGCGCACCCTGCTCGGGGAGCTGGAACCGGCGCGGGGGTCGGCGCGGGTGCTCGTTCCGGCCCGGTTCCTGCCCCAGCGGCTGGACGTGCTGGACGACGCCCTGACGGTGACCGAGAACGTCGAGCGCCTGGCACCGGATGTGGAGCCGCAGCGCATCCGCGCCCAGCTGGCCCGGTTCCTGTTCCGGGGAGCGCGGGCTGCCCAGGCCGCCGGGACCCTGTCGGGCGGTGAGCGGTTCCGGGCGGCGCTGGCGGCCCTGCTGCTGGCCTCCCCCGCGCCACACCTGCTGCTGCTGGACGAGCCCACCAACAACCTGGACGTGTCCGGCGTGCGGCAGTTGACGGGGGCCCTGGAGTCCTACGCGGGCGCGCTGATCGTGGCCAGCCACGACCTGGCGTTCCTGGACTCGATCGGGATCACCCGGTGGCTGTTCGTGGGCGAGGAGCTGGTGGAGACCACCGGTGAGGGGGTGCGCGCCCTGCTGGCGGGCGGGTCCCCGGGGTGAATCCGGCGTTCCGCCGCACCCGCGCCGGTCGGGTGCGGCGCCGTACCCGCGTCGTGCTCGCGGGGATCGCCGAAGGACCACGGGGTTCCCCGGCACAGGGTTCCCGACGGTGTCCGCCCGCGGGTTCGCGACCGGCGACGGGGCGGCGGACGGTCGTTCGCCGCCCCCTCAGGGGCCTCGCGCGGCGCCCGCACCGTGAACGTCATCGACGTGCTGGCGGACCCGCCCGAACCGCGGCCGCGCCCACCGCGTCAGACGGACGGGGAACGCCCCCGCCGCCGGAACGGAAAGCGTGGTCACATGGATTTGAGAGAGCGCTATGCCCAGCTCCACAACGGGATCCGGTTCGCCATCGAGACCATCGAGGACGCCCGTCCCCTCCCGGGCCCCCTGCACCGGGAACTCCATGAGTGGGTGCTCTCCGAGTGGGAGAGCAGGCGTTCCAACATCGACTGGTGCGACAACCGGCTGGACCTGCTCTCGGTGACCGACGGCCTCACCCGTCTGGCCCGGTCGTACGAGGAACTGCGCAAGACGCTCTTCTCCGACCTGCACCACTTCGGCCCGGAACCCCCGTGGCGACGCGTCCACCACACGCTCGCCGTCAGGCTGCCGCTCCAGTTCCACCGCCGCGGCTCCGAGTACTACGTCCTGCGGACCGAGGGCCTGAACCGCTGGACGTTCAGCGCCCATGGCCGGACCAGGTCGGAGAGCGGCGAGAGCGAACCCGCCGTCCGGGAGTTCGACGTCGAGCTGACCGGGGGCTCCTGCCGCATCCCCGACGAGCTGGAGGAAGACCCGCTGCTCGACCAGCTCTTCTACGGTCTGGCGCTGATGAAGGACAAGCACTACTACATGCGCACGCTCAGGGACGAGGTCGTCATGGAGGCGGAGCGGATCACCCGATCGGAGGAGGACGACCACGGCTGGGAGTGAGTGCGGCGCGGTCGCGGCCTCCCCGGGCAGGGGAACCGCCAGTGCACGAGCTGCGGTCCCGTTCATCCCCGGTCGACGGGGGTCCGAGCCCGCCCGGCGAGTTCGGCCAGGTCCCGTTCGGTGAGGCGGGCCCCCGCCGCCGCCACGTTCTCCTCCAGGTGGTCGACCGCCCCCGTGCCCGGGATGGCCAGGAGCCGGGGCGAGGCGGCGAGCAACCAGGCCAGCGCGGTCTGCGCGACCGTCGCGCCGTGCCTGGCCGCGACCGGCTTCACCCGCGCCGCGTCGATCGGCGCCCGCCCACCGCCCAGCGGGAAGAACGGCACGTACGCGATGCCCGACTCCTCGCACTGGCGCAGCAGGTCCGCGTCACCGTCGTGGTGCACGTGGAAGTGGTTCTGCACCGCGGCGACCGGGGCGATCGACCGCGCCTGCGCCAACTGCGCGGCGTCGACGTTGCTCACACCCAGGTGCCGGATCAGCCCTTCCTGCCGCAGCGCGGCGAGCGCGGCGAACCGGTCGGCGACCGGGGCTCCGCCGGGCGGGGCCATCCCTCCGACCCGCAGGTAGACCAGGTCGAGCCGGTCCAGGCCGAGTCTGCGCAGGTCCTCCTTGACCAGGCCGGGCAGCTGTTCGGGTGTCGCCTCGCTCGCGGGCGTCCCCGACGCGTCGCGCAGCGGCCCGACCTTCGTCGCGATGACCAGGTGGTCCGGATACGGGAAGAGCGCCTCGCGGATGAGCTCGTGCGCGTGGACGCCACCGCGCCCGTAGAAGCCCGCCGTGTCGATGTGGTCCACGCCGAGTTCCAGGGCCCGGCGCAGGACGGCGATCCCCGTGCGGGGGTCCCGGGCCGGTCCGTCGAGCGCGTTCGCCGCCAGCCGCATGGCTCCGAAACCGAGCCGGTTGATCCGCAGGTCGCCGCCGAGAAGAAGGTGGCCGCTCAGGTCGGCCGTCGCGTTCGTCGTCATGGGACGAGCATGTCGCCGGGCGGGCGGGGCGGACCAGCGGTTGGCAGGAAGCTGCCACGTGCGCGTGCCACCGCGGTCTGGGAGACTGGCGGGGTGCCGCACGAGCAGACGATCACCCTCCGGGGCGAGGCCGAACTGGCCGCCCGCGCCAAGCGCCTGTTCGCCGGGGCGCGGTCGGAGTTCGTCTGCGCCGCGGTCGACCTGAACACCTGGTCCCGGCCGGGCGCACGGGCGGAGGCCGCACGCGGGATGACCGTGTCGCGTGCGAACGGGGTGGCGGTCCGCAAGCTCTTCACCCCGGTCGCCCTCGCCGACGAGGAGTCCCGCCGCCACCTGTTCGAGCTCGCGGACCGGGGCGCGCGGGTGCGGATCTGCACCACCGAACTCCCCCACGAGACGATCATCATCGACCGTCGCGTCCTCATCCTGGCGGGCGCCGCGGCAGCGGGTGAGCGCGAGTTCACGGTGACGACGTCGGCGACGCTCGTCGACGGGGTGCGCGCCCTGTTCCGCGCCGCCTGGGACACCGCGGCCGACCTGGGAACCTACCTGCACCGGCAGAGGCCGTTCGTCGACGACGGACAGCGCACCGTCCTGGGCGCCCTCGCCGGCGGACTCACCGACGAGGCCGCCGCCCGCCGGCTCGGGCTGTCCCTGCGCACCTACCGCAGGCGCGTGGCGGACCTCCTCAGGACCCTGGACGCCGGGTCACGGTTCCAGGCCGGTGTGCGCGCCGGGGAACACGGGCTGATCGGCTGAGCGGGGTCCGCCGCCGACACGGGCCCAGCCCTCACCCGCCGCCGCGCGGCACGAGCACGCTCACCCGGTACCGGACGGATGTCGGCTCCCGCCCGCACAGGGTGTCCAGACGAACGTCGTCCGCAGGGAAACGGGCGACCTGCGCCCCCTTCAGGTAGGCACGGAACTCCTGGTGGTCGCCGGTCTCGAAGAGCACCACCCACCGGCCCCCGCGCTCACGCCGTTCCCGGGCCCGCCTCCGGCCCGCCTCGCGTTCACGTCCCCTCCGCTGCCCCGGCATGGCACCAGCGTACGGACACGGTCAACGCGCTTCGGAGTCTTCCGGCGTGTGGTCGGCAAAGCACTGCTCGCACGGCTGACGGTCGTACCGCACCCATTCGAGCGGAACCACCTGGGGGTCGTGCACCTCCAGACCCACCCGACCCGCTTTGCTCTGTCCGTCCATCAGGGCCTCACACCACCGGGACCGGTGGAACACGGTCCCACCCTCGGTGATCGTCACACGGTCGGTCAGTCCCGGGGCCGCGGGACGGCAGAGCCCGCACTGGCCGGGCAGGAAGTCGTGGACACAGCGATCGTCGACCATGGATCGAGAGTGCCAGGGGCACCGCGCCCCCGCCAGAGGCCTTCGTCCCGGTATCGGGGGGTAGGCGCTCCCCTCACACCAGGCCGCGGCGCGGGGCCCGCGCCGGAGCGGCCACCGACATCCGGATGACCGTGGGGATCCGCTCCAGGTCGAGGGCCTCGCCCAGGTGCTCGAGCGCCTCCGAGCGGACCCGCTCCCACACCCGCGTCACGTCCGCGTCCTCCTCCAGCAGGAGCGCGAGCCGCAGGTGCGGCGCCTCACCCGACTCGGTCAGCCGGGCCCGCGCCCGGCGCACCCCCGGGTACTCGGCGACCTCCTGTTCGAGGGCTCCGCGCGCCACGCTCTCGCTCATCTCCACGCGCCCGCCGGGACCGCGGTCGAGCACCACCCTGCCGACCGTGTCGTTCATGCCCTGGACCAGCAGCCACCGCAGGGCCAGGAACCCGGCGAGGAAGGACACCGCGACCGCCGCGTAGGGCACCCAGCGGCGGTCGAGCAACTCCCTGACCCGCTCACCGGCGATCGCCTCGCCCGCCAGGTCCGCTCCGAGGAGGCCCCGGCCCGCGGCCAGCGCCGCCAGCCCCACGACCGCCAGCAGTACTCCGACGACCACCAGACCCACGCGGTTGCCCCTGGCCGACCGGCGGTTCATGTCCCGACCCATGTCAGTCCTCCGCGTAGCGCACGTGCGTGACGATCCGCATGCTGCGCAGCGGGGCCAACTCCTCCAACCGGCGTTCCACGGCCGCGGTCACCTCGGAGGGAAGCCCCTCCCGGTCGGGTGTGCCCGTACGCACGTGGACCCGGATCCGCTGCCCGCGCAGCACCACGTGCACCGAGTCGACCCCGCTGACCTCCTGCGCGGCCGACGACACCGTCCGGCGCAGGGCCGGGCGGGTCAGTCCGACCACCAACGCCGGGTCGTCGGTGCGCAGCGCCGTCCACCGGCCGTTGCCGGGGGCCAGCGCGACGACGATCAGGGCCAGCCCGATCGCGGCGAGCAGCGCCGAGGCGATCTGGACCGACGGCTCGGACCACGTGGTGGTCTCCGCGTAGTCCGTCGCCGCACCGACCGGGATCATCCGCAGCGGGCTGCCCGCCAGAGCCGAGATGACCTCGGCGGCCGACACCACGGCCAGCACGAGGATCACCGCCCCCGTGATCACCGCCGGCCAGGACCTGCGGGGACGGAACGTGTGCACCGCCACGCGTTTCGCCCGCCGGTCGATCCCCTGGTCGGGACGGCCCAGGACCTCTTCCACGGTGGTCATGTCAGCACACCAACTCCGCGATCTCGATGTCGACGTGGTGGACCCGTCCTCCTGTGGTCCACTCGACCCGCTCCCTGACGTGTGAACGCACCCGTTCGGCGACCTGGGTCACCGACCCCCGGTAAGGCACCGCGATCCGCAGCCGTAACCGCACGACGCCGCCGCCCAGCCGGGCCCTGGCCACACGTGACCGCGCGGGTTCGGCTCCGGGGACCTCCCGGATCGCCCGCGCCGCGACGCGCTCGACCACCCGCGGCGGAATGTCCGTCCAACCGCCGGGGTCGCGGCCGAGGGCACCCTCCGCCCCCGGCACGCTCCGCTGCTGCGGGACCCTCACCCGGCCGTCGCGTACCCGTTCCACCCGCGCTCCTACACCGAACGCCGCGTGAACACCTGGGCGAGGTCGATCTCGCCCTCCACCGCCCGTCCGGCGACGAACCCGGCGACCCCCAGACCCAGGACCAGAACGAAGGCCGCGAACCCGCCGAATGCCCCGGCCAGACCCAGCACCGTCCCGAACGCCAACCCCACGATCGGCCACATGGCCTCCCCCTCTCGTGTCCAACCGCCTCCGGCGCCCGCGGCGACCTCAGTCGCCGGACGGGGCGCCGCCTCCGAGCCCGGCCACCACGTCCTCCACGAACACGTGGACGACACGTTCTCCGGCGAGCGGGGCCAACCCCTCCCTCACCTCATCGACGACCTGTGGAATGGGGCGCCCGAACCGTACGACGAGCCCGACCTCGGCCGTCCCGGACCGGACCGCGACGCCGCTGACCAGACCGCCGCGCGTCGGCGTGCTGATCGTCCCGAACGCGCCCGCGGACAGCGCCACCACGTCCGGAAAGCGGACCGCGGCCCGGGCCAGGCGCGCCGCGGTCTCCCCTGGTGCGACGGCCTCGTCCACCGTTACTGGACCCGGGGCGCGCTACCGCCCCCGGCCGTTTCGGCGTCCCCGTCGTCACCGTCGTCGGGCAGGTGGATGTCGTCGACCCTGATGTTGATCTCGGTGACCTCCAGCCCGGTCATCCGCTCCACGGCGGCCGTGACGTTGCGGCGCACCGCGGCGGCCAGGTCCTGGATGGCCACGCCGTACTCGACGACGAGGTCGATGTCGACGGCGGCCTGGCGCTCGCCCACCTCGACCGAGACCCCTCGGGTCACCGAGCCGCCGTCACCGCCCCGGGTCATCACGTCGCGTACGGCTCCGACCGCACGTGCCGCACCGCCGCCCATGGCGTGGACGCCGCCGATCTCCCGCGCGGCCATCCCGGCGATCTTGGCGACGACGCCGTCGGCGATGTGCGTGTGTCCGCCACCGGCGGCACCGCGCTCACCCTGGGCCGCGTCACGGGCTCCGGGTACTCTCGCCTCACTCTTGGTCTCCGACACCGGTCCCCCCTACGCAGTGTGCACAAGACCCGTGCTCGCGGCCGGCGCCGGGGACGACGGACTGGGTCGCCATCTCACACGCGACCATCCGTGACGCCCCCTCAGCCGGAAGACAACGCCCCGGAGACGGCGACCGAAACCCGGTCACCGTGTCCGCCCGCGAGCCGACGGGAATCTACCTCAACACACCATATACGTACTGTTCGTAGTCGCCAAGATGCATTGGGTGATGATTTCCTGCTCAGAAAGGTAACGGCAGTACCATCCCTGCCCCAAAACCGCGCCGCGAATCCCTGTGGAGGGGAAAGCGAAGGGGCGCCCGAAGGCGCCCCCCTGTGCGTCCGAAAACGATCCCGCCCCCGGCGTGCCGCCGTGGGGAGCCGCACCCGTTCAGTCGAAGATGACCGTCTTGTCCCCGTTCAGCAGGACACGGCGCTGGGCGTGCCAGTTGACCGCGCGCGCCAGGGCCACGGACTCCAGGTCCCGGCCGATCGCGGTGAGCTGTTCCGGGCTGTGGGTGTGGTCGACCCTGGACACCTCCTGCTCGATGATCGGGCCCTCGTCGAGGTCGGCGGTCACGTAGTGCGCGGTGGCCCCGATCAGCTTCACCCCGCGCCGGTGCGCCTGGTGGTAGGGGCGCGCGCCCTTGAAGCTCGGCAGGAAGGAGTGGTGGATGTTGATGATCCGACCGGACATCTTGACGCACAGCTGCTCGCTGAGCACCTGCATGTACCGGGCCAGGACGATGAGGTCCACGTCGTAGGAGTCGACCAGCTCCAGGAGCCGCGCCTCCTGCTCCCCCTTGGTCGCCGCGGTCACCGGCAGGTGGTGGAAGTCCACGCCGTAGGAGTCGGCGAGGAACTCCAGATCGGGGTGGTTGGACACCACGGCGGCGATGTCGACGCCCAGCAGCCCGCTGCGCTGGCGGTAGAGCAGGTCGTTGAGGCAGTGCCCGAACTTGGAGACCATGACGATCATGCGCGGACGGATGTCGCGGGCCTGGAGGCTCCACTCCACCACCGGGTCGCCCGCCCCGTCGCTGAAGTCGCCGGCCAGCGCGGCGAACGCGCCCCGCAGGTCGTCCTCGCCGACCGCGGCGCCGTCCGTCCCGCGCTCCGCGAGGAACTGCATCCGCAGGAAGAAGCGTCCCGTGTAGTGGTCACCGTACTGCTGACTCTCGGTGATGTTGCAACCGTGGTCGGACAACAGGTTGGCCACCGCCGCGACGATGCCCCGGCTGTCGGGACACGAAAGGGTCAGGACGTACTCGCGCTCACTCATGGAAAGAACCACTCCAGGGATCGGACCGGCTGATCAGCCAGGATGCTCCAGGATATCGGCACCTGTCGAACCGCGCGCGGGTTCGGCCGGGTCGCGGCGGCCACACGCGTCCGGGAACGGCCAACGCAGGGAATATGAAATTGATTCATGTTCTGGCATCCTCGATGCCATGACACCTCCGCGCGAGAAGTACGAGGCGGCCACACGTGACCTCCAGGCCCCCTTCGCCGTCGTCGACCTGGCCGCCTTCCGCGCCAACGCGACCGCACTGACCCGGCGCGCCCACGACCGCCCCATCCGGGTCGTCAGCAAATCCGTGCGCAGCCGCCCCCTGCTCCGCGCAGCCCTGGAACTTCCCGGCTACGCGGGCGTCATGGCCTTCACCCTGCCCGAGGCACTCTGGCTGGCGACCGACGAGGAACAGGGCCCGGTCAGCGACGACATCCTGGTCGCCTACCCCACCGCCGACCGGGACGCCCTCGCCCGGCTCGCACGCAGCCCCGAGGCCGCCCGCTCCATCACCCTCATGGTGGACTGCACCGCCCATCTGGACCTCATCAGCACCGCGGTCGCCGAGGCCGCCGACGAACGCGGCCCGGACGCGCCCCCCGTCCGCGTGTGCCTGGACATCGACACCAGCTGGCAACCGCTCGGTCCGCACCTGCGCGTGGGCACCTACCGCTCCCCCCTGCGCACCCCGGCGCAGGCGGCCGCCCTCGCACGCGCCGTGGTCCGCCGCCCCGAGCTCCTCCTCGACGGCGTCATGGCCTACGAGGGCCAGATCGCCGGGGTCGGCGACGCGCCCCCCGGACAGCCCCTCCTCGGACACCTGCTGCGCGCCGTCCAGCGGCGCTCAGCCGTCGAACTCGCCCGGCGCCGGGCCGCCATCGTCCGGGCCGTCCGCGAGGTCGCCGACGTCCGCTTCGTCAACGGGGGCGGCACCGGCAGCCTGCACACCACCGGCCGGGAGCGCGCGGTCACCGAGCTCGCCGCCGGTTCGGGGTTCTACCACCCCCACCTCTTCGACCACTTCCGGGCCTTCGGCGGCCGCCCCGCCGCCCTGTTCGCGCTGCCCGTCGTCCGCCGCCCCTCCCCCGCCGTGGCCACCGTGCTGGGCGGCGGCTACCCCGCCTCCGGCCCGGCCGACCGGCACCGCGCGCCCGTGCCCCACCTGCCCGAGGGGCTCTCCTACACCGCCAACGAGGGCGCGGGCGAGGTGCAGACGCCGCTCCTGGGCACGGCCGCGCGCGACCTGGAGGTCGGCGACCGCGTGTGGATGCGCCACGCCAAGGCGGGCGAGATGTGCGAACGCTTCGACACCCTGCACCTGATCGACGGCGACACCGGCGAGTACCTGGGCGGCGTCCCCACCTACCGGGGCGAGGGCCGCACCTTCCTCTGACCCGGCCCGGCCCCGGAAACGCCGAGGGCCCGGACGGATCCGTCACCGTCCGGGCCGTGCTCGTCGTGGTCCTGCCGCTCCGCTTCGGCCCGCGTGCGAACGCCCGGAGGCGGGGATTCCGCCCACCCGCCGACCGTCACCGCCCTCGGGCTCCTTCGGCGCGGTACCTCCCTCGGCCACGTCTGCCGGCCGCGCCCCGCCAGGCGCTTGGCCCCATCGCGCGGAGCCCTGCCGGGAACCCGGGCCGGGGCCCCCGGGCGACCGCTCCGGGAGAACGTCCGCGCCTACCTGCGCCGCCGGACCGCCCAGGCCACCACGCCCACGGCGATGACCGTGCCCACGCCCGCGGCCAGGATCAGCGCCTCGGGGGGAAGCTTGCGCCGCGACTGGTAGGTGGTCACGACCTCCTCGTCGCCGCGCAGGAGGATGCTGCCCTCCTCGGGCTCGACGAGGTGGCTCTCCACCCGCACCGCGCCGCCGCCCGCCATCAGCGCCCGGGCCTCGTCGGCGATCCGGGTGCCGTGCTCACGGACCCGGGTGATCTGCCGCCGCGCGATGTTGGCCGGGCGGGCCTGCACGGCCAACTCGTCCAGGGTTTCCGCCAACCGCCGCTGTTCGCGGTTGATCTCGGCCTCGATGTCGGCCGGGGTCTGGCGCGGCTCGGTGTCGCGTCCCGTCATAGGGTGCCTTCCTCAGTCAGCGCAGGGTCGAATGAGAGTCCGTGTCCGAGCCGGTGCCCCGGCTCTCGTCCTCCGCGCCGTCGGACGGACCGGAGAATCTCAGCGCACCATCGATTCCGTCGACCACACGGAAGAAGTCCCGCGTGGACAACCACAGTTTATAGATGATGGCAATCTCGAACGCGAGCAGCAAAACGCCCGCCGCCGCGGCGGTCCAGCCGATGACCGCCGGCATCCCGGTCAGCGCCACGCCCAGCGGGGCGACCACGAACACCGCGATCTGGAACTCGATCCCACTGAACAGGTGGGTCCGCACCCGGCGGGCGTTCAACGCTCCCCAGAACCTCGTGTACCAGGGGAACCGCGTCCGGAACTCCTGGTGCAGGTCCACCTTGGGCAGGGTCATGTCGGGCTGTTTGCCCGCCGTCCGGTGGTTGCGCGTCTCCCGCTCGTTCTGGCTGTGCAGGATCTGCTCCAACACGTCGATCCCGTGCCGCAGCACCGCCTGCTCGCCGCCGTCGCTCATCGCGCCGCCGCGCCGGCCCCCGGTGAGGTCCGCCCCGTCCTCCTCCTCGGGCTCCAGCATCGACAGCGTCGCACGCGCCCGCTCCAGCGCCCCGGCCAGGTGGGAGCGCATCTCACGGCGGAGCTTGTACACCTGGAGCGCGTTCAGGTACCGCAGCATGTCCAGGAAGACCACGGCCAGGGCCAGCCACACGAACACCACGGGGGCGGAGTCCGGGTTGTTCTCCGTCGCCACGACGTACTGGCCGCCCATGAGGGCGACCGCGCACACCAGCACGCGGAACCGGTCGGAGACGTAGTCCATCCACGACCCGAACAGCGACTCGGTGTCGGTGAGCCGGGCGAGCTTGCCGTCCGCGCAGTCCACGAGGAAGCACAGGAAGTACAGCAGTGCGCCCAGGGCGAGCGCCTCCCGGTACCCCAGCGCGAAACAGACCGCCGCGCCCAGCCCCAGGAAGAGCGCGGCCACCGTCAGCTGGTTGGGCGTGACCGACGTCCGGTTGGCCAACAGGCGTACGAGCCGGACCGCCATCGGGTCCACGAGGTGGACCGTCCACCAGGAGTCGCGCTCCTTGAGGGTCCGTGTCCTGACCTCGTCGAGTGTGAATCCAGGCATCGTCGGCAATGACTCCCAAACGCGAAGCGGGTCTGTTCCGGTCCCGTGGGGCTCCGAGGCCGCCTACCGGAGCGGGCGTGTCGCCCGAGTGTACGTACAGGTCCGGGTCGGTGACGGACCGGACCGAAAATTCCTGAGTTCGGTCAACGATAGGCGATGAAACCGCCGATCACCGCCGTCGCGGAGGAACCGAACCGCAATCGCAACCGAACGACGCTCTCCCCGGCGACCACGGCCTCCGAAGCGGCGGCCCGCGCCCCGGGGCCGTAGTGTGAGGGCGAACGACAGCGGGGCGCACCACCCCGCCAGCCACAGATTGGAACACCACGTGAGCGACCCGATCCGTCTGGAGCCCGGCGACCAGGCCCCCGACTTCACCCTCACCGACGCCGACGGCAAGCCCGTCACGCTCAGCGAGGTCCTGGCCTCCACCGGCAAGAGCGCCGTGCTGTACTTCTACCCCGCCGCCATGACGCCCGGCTGCACCACGGAGTCCTGCGACTTCCGGGACAACCTCCGGGACTTCGACTCCGCCGGTTTCACGGTGCTGGGTATCTCCCCGGATACCACGGACAAGCTCGCGAAGTTCCGGGACAAGGAGGGGCTCACCTTCCCCCTGCTCGGCGACCCGGACAAGGACACCCTGCGCGCCTACGGCGCCTACGGGGAGAAGAAGAACTACGGCCGCCTCGTGCAGGGGGTGATCCGTTCCACGATCGTCGTCGGCGCCGACGGCAGGGTCGCCAGGGCCTTCTACAACGTGAAGGCCACCGGCCACGTCGACCGGATCAGGCGCGAGCTCGGCGTCTGACGTCCCGGCCCGGAGGTGCCCGGCCACGGGTCGGGCTCCCGGCAGCCAGCGCCCCTCCGGGCACCGGTACAGTTGTCCCGACGGGGCCGTAGTCCAACGGCAGGAGACGGCAGCTTTAGGTGCTGTACAGTGCGGGTTCGAATCCCGCCGGCCCCACTCGCCCCGCAGCGGCCCCGCGGACGGGCAGGACCCGTCGCCGGGGCCGTGTGCGTCCCGAAGGCCCGCAGGCACGGGTTCTTCCTCCCCGGCCACGCCTGACGCCCGTACCTCGCCACACGGCTCGCCTCGTCGTGCACCACCGACGCCCGAACGAGGGCCCCTGGAGCCTCTGCTGCGCTACCGGCCCAGCAGCGCCCACAGCACGACGGCCAACAGCACGGCGATCCCCAGGACGACGGCGATCACCACCGGCAGACGGCTCCGCTCGGCGTGCTTGCCGGAGCTGGTCAGCCCGAGCGTGTCCGTGGAGTCGCGGATCGAGGTCATGATCGAGTTCATCGCCTCGGGGCTGTGGCGCAGCCGCTCGTTGATGGACTCGGCCAGCACGTGCGCCCCCGCCCGGAAGTGCTCACGGGCCTGCTCACGCGCCGACCCGTGGGACTCCGGGTCCTCCCCGTCGCCGGGGCGCGGCTCCGCGGGTGTGGCGGGGCCGTCGGAGGCGCGCTCGGGGCTGGTCCCGGGCGCCCACGGAGCCAGCGCCGCGATCCGCAGCATCTTGGTGGCGTTCTCCGCCGTGAGCCGCTCGCTGGGCTCGACCCGCAGCAGCCCGGCCAGCACCGGGGCCAGCGGTCCGGCGTTGGCCGCCTCCGCGGGCTCGTCCAACTGCTCGCCGCGCAGGATCTTGATGTAGCCCTTGCGGTCGTAGGGCGGGTGCCCCTCCGCCGCCGCGTACAGGGTGGCGCCCAGGGACCACAGGTCGGACTCCGGCCCCACCGGCCCCGCCTTGGCCCGCTCCGGCGGGATGTAGGCGGGCGAACCGATGATGCGCCCGGACGCGCTGAGCGCGGACTCACCGTTCCACGCGGCCAGACCGAAGTCGGTCAGCACCACGCGCCCCGACTCGCTGATCATCACGTTGTCGGGCTTGACGTCGCGGTGGACGATGCCCTCGGCGTGCGCCACCTTCAGGGCGTCGATGAGCTGGAGGCCGATTTCGGCCACCCGCTGGTAGGGCAGCGGGCCGCCCATCTGGATGATCGCCTCCAGTGTGGAGGCCTCGACCAACTCCATGACGATCCACGGACGGTCGTCCTCGTCCACGACGTCCAGGACGGTGACCAGGCTGGGGTGGGTGAGACGTCCGGCGACGCGGGCCTCGCGGGTGGTCCGCTGCAACAGCGACTCGCGCTCGGAGCGGCTCAGGTCGGCGGGCAGCCGCAGCTCCTTGACCGCGACCTCGCGGTCGATGACGAGGTCGGTGGCACGCCACACGGTACCCACGCCGCCCCGGGCGATCTCCGAGGTCAGTTGGTAGCGCCCCTTGAGCAGCCGACCCTCAGGCTCGGCTGCGGCCATGCTGGCATCCTCCGGGCGGGCCGCCTCGGGCGACGCCTCGGGCCGCTGGGTGTGGGGGTTGTCTAGGGAGGACAAGGTTATCCACGGGTCCATTCACCGGTCATGGCGGCCTCCTGCGGAGCATTGCGGTCGCTGTCACCACGTAGGTGCACGGATCACTCGTTATATCAGTCGTGCCCGGGGTTGACGCTGGTCGTTGCCGGAACACTGATACATAGGTTCGTTTTCGTTATGTCCGGTAGGCGTCCACACATGCGGTGACCTACCTCTCCTTGACCGTTCCTTGCCCGGAGCGTGGGGCCAGGAGGGGCGCGGCGCCCGCGACTCGGCGGGCACCGCGCCCGAACACGGCCCTCAGGACCAGAGCGACTCGGGGGTACGCACCTCGACCGGCCCCACACCGATGTCGGTGAGGGGCTGGCGCAGGCGCTCGGCGTCGCCGACCACGACCACGACCGCCTCCTCCGGGCGCAGGTACTCCACGGCCGCGGAGTCGAGGTCGGCCCGGGTGAGCCGCTCGTACCCGGCACGGTTGCGGTCGACGTGGTCGTCGGGCAGGTCGTGCACGACGATGTCCACGAGCGCGCCCGCGATGGCACGCGCGGTCGAGTAGCTCACCGGCAGACCCACGACGTTGGACTCGCGGACCGCGGACAGCTCCTCCTCGGTGACACCGGACTCGCGCAGCTTGGCGAACTGCTCCAGGGACGAGGTGACCGAGTGCGCGGTGGTGTCCGCCTCCACCTGCGTGGACGCGAAGAAGACCCCGGTGTCGCGGCGCAGGTCGAAGCGCGCGCCGGCGCCGTAGGTGTAGCCCAGGCGCTCGCGCAGCTCCATGTTGAGGCGGGAGGTGAACATCCCGCCGAGCACCTCGCCGACACCCTCGGCGCGGGGCAGGTCCACCTGGGACCGGGACGGGGACCGGTGCGCGATGACCAGGGCCGACTGCACCGATCCGGGGCGGTCCACGATGAGCAGGCGGGGCAGCTCCCCGGGCGGCGGGGCCGGCGCGACCAGCTCCGGTTCCGGCACGGAGGACACGTCCCCGAACACGCTCTTGCCCAGGGCCTCCAGGTCCACGCCGCTCAGGTCACCGACGACCACGAGCGTTCCGGCGACGGAGGCGACGAAGTCGTTGTGGAAGCGCGCCACCGTCTCGTGCGTGACGTCGGCGAGACGGACGGGACCGCCCGCCAGCGGTGTGGCGTAGCGTCCGGTGAACAGCTGCCCGCCCAGGCTGCGCATGGCCAGTGTGGACGCCGACGCGCACTCCAGCCAGAACCGCTCCAGGAGCTGGTCGCGGCGGCGGGCGACGTCGTCCTGGGTCAGGGCGGGGCGGCGCACCGCGTCGGAGAACAGGCGGACCGCCTCACCCAGACGGTTCGCCGGCACGTCCAGGCCGGTGATGAAGGCGTCCCAGGTGACCCGGGAGACCCACTCGGCGCCGTGGCGCTCCAGGGCCGGGGCCAGGGAGCTGTTGCCGTCGGGGCCGTCCTCCAGGACCTCGCTGGTGAGGGCGCTGACGCCCATGGCGTCGAGTGGTTCGGCGGCGCCTCCGTACGGGTGCACGAGGCGGAGGGAGGCCAACTGCTGGCCGGGCACGTCGACGGCGACGACCGTGCCGCCCCCGACGGTGATCCGCTGGGGCTTGGGAAACGAGTAGGACGCTGGGGAACCGAGGTCCGGGCGACTCTGGGTCATACTCTGCGGCTCTTTCTGCGGCTTGCGGTAACGGGACCGGACTAGGAGGCGGCGGGCTCGGGCTCCGGTTGCGCGCCGACCGTCTCGGGGTCGAAGCGGACCACGAGCAGGTTGTCGTCGACGAGCAGGCGCTCCACCGCCGACCGCACCTCCTCCGCGGTGATGTCGGCCCAGCGCTCGGGCCAGGTGAAGACCTGCTCGGGGTCGCCGAGCAGCTGGGTGGCGCTGCCGATGGCGTCGGCCAGCCCGGCCGGGCTGGAGATCGACTGGAGGTGGTCGCGCTCCAGGACCGCGCGGGCGCGCTCCAGCTCCTCCTCGGTGATGCCGGTGGCGAGCTTGGCGATCTCCTCGCGCATCGCGGTCTCCAGCTCGTCGCCGCTGACGCCCTCGCGGGCGAGCATGTTCACCAGCAGCAGGCTGTCGGTGTAGCGGAACGACAGGATGTCGGCGGCCGCTCCCCCGTCGTCGGCGGCGATGGGGCGGTCGACGACCAGGGCGCGGTACAGACGGCTGCCCTGGCCCTGCCCGAGCACGGCCGAGGCCAGGTGCATGACGTCGAAGTCGCGCGTGCCGTAGGAGGCGACGCGGAAGCCCGCGAACACCCCGGCGGCGGGCACGGTCTCGGTGACCGCGTCGCGGACGGGGCCGCCCAGCGGCGCGGGCAGGGAGGCGTCGGGGGCCCCGGGCACGGCGTCCCGGGCCGGGATGGGGCCGAAGTACCGTTCCACCCGGGCCAGGACGTCCTCGGGGTCGAGGTCGCTGACGACGGTCAGGACGCAGTTGTCCGGGCCGTAGTGCACCTTGTGGAAGGACTTGACGTAGTCGAGGTCGGCCGCGTCCAGGTCCGCCATGGAGCCGATGGTCGGGTGGTGGTACGGGTGCCCCTCGGGGTAGGCCAGGCGCAGGATGCGCTCCAGGGCCGTGCCGTAGGGCTGGTTGTCGTAACGCTGGCGCCGCTCGTTCTTGACGACGTCGCGCTGGTTGTCCAGGACCTCCTGGGTCATCCCGTCGCGCAGGGTCGACAGGCGGTCGGCCTCCAGCCACAGGATGAGGTCGAGCGCGTGTTCGGGGACCGTCTCGTAGTAGTTCGTCCGGTCGGTGGAGGTGGAGGCGTTGATGTCCCCGCCCAGCCGCTCGACCACCTCGAAGTGCTCACCCTTGACGACGTTGCCGCTGCCCTGGAACATCAGGTGCTCGAACAGGTGCGCGAACCCGGTGCGCCCGGGAACCTCGTGGCGGGAGCCGACCCCGTACCAGAGGTTCACGGCGGCGACCCGCCCGGTGGACGCCGGTGCGGTCACCAGGCGCAATCCGTTGTCGAGCGTGTACTGCCCCACACGTCCCGCCGCTCCATTGGTGGTCACCAGTGCTGCACCCCGATTCGCGCCGTAGCCGAACTGTCCGTCGTCACTTGACGACTACGACCCTACGGCCTCCGGCGAGCCGCTGGACACCCTACGGCGGATCGGTCCGCGACGGCGGGGGGTTCGGAACGGTTCGGCTCAGTTCTGGTAGCCGGAGGTGTCCATCGACGCGGCGATCTCCTCGTAGACCGCCTCGTGCTGGGCGTCGGCCGACCAGACGTAGAGCAGGACGTCGCTGATCGGCAGGAACCACATGCGCACCTGGAAGGTGTCGCCGTTGACGCAGGTCACGTCCCACACCGAGTGGTGGGAGGTCAGGCCGTCGGCGTGGTCGAAGAAATCGGAGACGCTGAGCGCGGAGTCCTCCACCCCGATGCTGCCCGAGGCCGCCGTGTTGAGACTGCGGCAGTTGTCGGTGTTGGCGGCCCAGCCCTCGTCGTCGCTGAAGGCCTCGCCCTCCAGCGGCCACCCCTGGGGCTGGTTCTCCGCAGCCCGGGGGAGGAGCCGCACCGACCCGTAGGCGCACGCGGCCTGCCCGGGCGGGGTCATGCACAGCGAGCCGCCCTCGTTCTGGACGTCCCAGCCCTCGGGGGCGTTGACGGCGATGCCCGCGACCTCCACCGGGGTGAAGCCCTCGGGGCCGGGAGGCTCGGGGCCCTCGAAGAGACCGCTGTCGCCCAAGCGCATCTCGGGTTCGCCGTCACCACCGCCGCCACCGCCGGAACAGGCGCCGAGCACCAGCAGCGCCGCCGCGGCCGCCGCCACTCCCGCACCGGTGCGCGCGGCGGGTGTCCGCCACCGTCGCCCGTGGACGGCCCCGTCCTTCGTGCCCGCCATGCGTCGTCCCTCTCAGCCGTGCGTCCCGTGTTCAGAACATCCAGAACCCTAACGCCCCCGCGACCGCCCGTGTACACCCCCGGGCCCCGTGGGCACGGGGCCGCGGTCCGCGCGGCGGCACGGGGAAAGTCCGCGCACCGGCCACTAGTCTGGGTTCATGGTGGACCTCGCGAAGATCACGGAGCCCTTGTCCCTCTCCCGTCTCCGCCCCGGCCCGCACGGGCCGCTGGTGCTGGAGTTGGACCTGACCGAGGGGGTCGCCGACGAGGCCCCCGGCGACCCGATCGGCCAGCTCATGAACCGCCGTCGGCAGCACTTCCTCGACGTCGTCGAGGGCATCCGCCGGGGTGCGCGCGACCCCAAGGTCGCGGCCCTGATCGTGCGCATCGACGGCCGCCCGCTCGGCTTCGCCAGAACGCAGGAGCTGCGGGACTCGGTCGCCGACTTCCGGGCCTCGGGCAAGCCCGCGGTCGCCTGGGCCGACTCCTTCGGCGAACTGGGCTCGGGCAACCTCCCCTACTACCTGGCGTGCGCGTTCTCCCGGGTGGTGATGTCCCCCACCGGGATCCTGGGGCTCACCGGCCTGATCATGCGCAGCACCTTCGTCAAGGGGGCCATCGACAAGCTCGACGTCCGATACGAGGTCGGCAGGCGCCACGAGTACAAGAACGCCCTGAACGGGGTCACCGAGACCGGGTTCACCGACGCCCACCGCGAGGCCACCGACCGGATCGTCACCTCCCTGAGCGACCAGATCACCGAGGCCGTCGCCGAGGCGCGCGGGCTGACCGAGGACAGGGTCCGCGAGCTCGTCTCGGGCGGCCCGTTCATGCCCGGCGAGGCGCTCGAGGCCGGTCTGGTCGACGCGCTGGCCTACCGCGACGAGGTGTACGAGGACCTCCTGGGCCGGGTCCGCGAGGAGCACCCCGGCAAGAACGAGCCCGAACTGCTCTACGTCGCCCGCTACCACCGCAAGCACACGCCCGTGCCGCGGCCCACCGTGGGCGAGGGCCCCGGGTACATCGCGCTGATCTCCGCGAACGGGACGATCACCCTGGGCAGGTCCCGCCGCTCCCCGCTGGGCGGAGGAACGGTCATGGGCTCGGACACCGTGGCGGCCGCCTTCCGGGCCGCGCGGCGCGACCCGCGGGTCAAGGCCGTCGTCTTCCGGGTGGACAGCCGCGGCGGATCCCCGACCGCCTCCGACGCGATCCGCCGCGAGAGCGAACTGACCAGCAGGGCCGGGATCCCCGTCGTGGCCGCCATGGGCGACGTCGCCGGTTCGGGCGGCTACTACGTGACCCTGGGCGCGGACGCGGTGGTCGCCCAGCCGGGCACGATCACCGGCTCGATCGGCGTGATCACCGGCAAGCCGGTGTTCGGGGCGCTGATGGAGCGGTTCGGCGTCACCACGGACTCCGTGAGCAGCGCCGAGCACGCGGGCATGTTCGACACCGACCGCCCGTTCACCGAGTCCGAGTGGGAACGTGTGAACGCGCTGCTGGACGAGATCTACGACGACTTCGTCGGCAAGGTCGCCCAGGCGCGCGGCATGACACGCGAGCAGGTCCACGAGGTGGCCCGGGGCCGCGTGTGGACCGGTCGGGACGCCCGCGAGCGCGGCCTGGTCGACGAACTGGGCGGACTGGCGACCGCGGTGCGCCTGGCCCGGGAGAGGGCCGGTGCGGGGCCGCTGCCGCTGCGGACCTTCCCCCGCACACACCCGCTCGACCGGTTCCGTCCGCACGAGTCCAGCGAGGACCTGGCCTCCGCCCAGCCGCAGTCCACGCTGAGCCCGTGGGGGGCGCTGGAGAACGCCGCCCTGGCGATGGGGCTGCCCGTGGGCGGTCCGCTGTCGATGGCCGACGGTTGGGAGATTCGTTGACCGGGCCGTTCCTCGACGTGATGGCGCTGCTGCCGACCGGTGTGACCGTGGTGACCGTCGCCGACGGCCGCGACGACGTCGGCGCGACGGTCAGCGCCTTCGGGTCGGTGTCCGCGGATCCGCCGATCGTGTCGGTGAGTGTGAACGCGGACGGGTACATGGCCGAGGTGATCGGGGAGGTCGGAGCGTTCGTGGTGAACGTGCTGGGGGCGGGCCAGCGTGCCCTGGCGGGCCGCTTCGCGGCCGAGGGGCGTCCGAGCGCGCGGCTGCTCGTCTCCGGGCAGCCGCACCACCGGGGCGAGCGCACGCGCGCGCTGGTTCTGGACGACGCTCTGGCCGCGCTGGAGTGCTCCGTCCGCCAGCGGGTGGCGGTCGGCGACCACGTGGTGTTCTTCGCCGACGTCACCGGGCTGCCCGAGGTCGGGGGCACGGGTCCGGCGCTGGCCCGGTGGTCGGGCCGCTACCACTCGTTGGCCTGACCACCTCGGCGGCGTGCGTGGACGCGATGGATCCCGAGCCTTGCGCGCCTTCGCGCATCCCGTCTCTCGGATGGTCGACGGACGGCACGGAGGCCCACACGCGAAAACCCGGAACGACGCGTCGGGGTCCGCCGCACTGAGTGTCGCTCCGGAGCCCGGGGCCGGGGAGGTCGCGCCGGACACGCCCGTTCGCGTGACCGCGGAGGCGGCGCACAGGACGGCGAGCGGGAGCGCGTCGACCCGGAGACGACCGGCGTCCACGCCACCACCGGCCCCGTCCACGGACAGGACAGGTGGCCACCACCCCCCGGAACGCAGGAGGGCCGCACACGGATCATCGTGTGCGGCCCTCCCTCGTAGCCGACAGCTCCGGCCAGGCCCACCCCGGGGAGTCACCGTTCGGGCGCCGACGGGGTTGCGCGCGACGGGGCAGGCCGAACGGGCGTCAGGCGTGGCCGAGGATGAAGAATCCCTGCCTCTTGGGCGCCCGGACACGGGCCAAAGCGAGGCGGAGGCGCAAAGAAAACTAGGCCAGACCCTCCTGGGCCAGCCACTCCTCGGCCACGTCCGCCGCGTTCTCGTTGTCGACGATCACGCGCTCGTTGAGTTGGGTGAGGGATCCGGTGGTCAGCGCGGCGGACACCGCGTCGAGCGCCTCACGCGCCTCCGGACCCACCTGCTCGGAGTTGACCAGCGGGGTGACGTTCTGCGCGCCGAACAGGTTCTCCGGGTCCTCCAGCACCACGAAACCGTTCGCGGCGATCTGGGGGTCGGTGGTGAACAGGTTGGCGGCCTGCACGTCACCGTCGAGGAGCGCCTGGGTCAGCAGGGCCACGTCGACCGACCGGAAGGAACCGAACTCGATCCCGTAGACCTCCTCCAGTCCGACCACGCCCTGCTGCCTCGTCTCGAACTCCGGCGGCCCGCCCAGCGTCAGCTCCCCGGAGACCTCGGCGAGGTCGGCCAGGGTCGCCAGGTCGTACTCGTCGGCGGTCTCCTGGGTGACGGTCACCGAGTCCTTGTTCTCCGCCGTCGAGGAGTCCAGGATCTCCAGCCCCTCGGGCAGCGCCTCCGCCAGCAGCGCGTTGGTCTCCTCGCTGGTGCCGCTGGGGGCGTCCTCGTCGAGGTAGGCCAGGATGGCGCCGTTGTACTCGGGGAAGACCGCCAGGTTGCCGGACTCGATCTGCGAGTAGTACACCTCCCGGCTGCCGATGCCCAGCTGGTAGTCGACGTCGACGCCGGCCGCCTCCATCGCCCGGCCGTAGATCTCGGCCAGTAGCTGGCTCTCGGGGAAGTCGGCCGACCCGACCACGACGGCGCCGCCGTCACCCTCCCCGTCGGAGCCGCCCTCCTCGTAGGGGTCGCTCGCACCGCACGCGCTCAGCAGCAGCGCCAGCGGGAGCCCGACGAGGGCGATTCTGTTCCGCATGTCCCAACCTTCTCTCTCACGGTGTGCGCGCCTCAGCGCGCCGACGCCGTCTCGGCGCGCAGTCCGGGTGCGACGAGCAGTCTCCGCAACCCGGCGAACAGGAGCGTGGTGACCACGGCCAGCGCCACCACGAGCACGGAACCACCCAGCATCATCGTCAGGTCCTGGCGGGCCTGTCCGTCCACGATGTACCGGCCCAGGCCGCCCACACCGACGTACGCGGCGATGGTCGCGGTCGCCACGACCTGCACCGCGGCGGTGCGCATACCGATGAGCACGAGCGGCGTGGCCACCGGGAGTTCGAGCCGCAGGAGCACCTCCCGGCCGCGCATGCCCATCCCGCGGGCGGCGTCCCTCAGGCTCGGCTCGACCCCGCGTACGCCCTCGTGGGTGTTGACGAGGATCGGCGGTACGGCCAGCGCGACCAGGGCGCACACCACCGGGACCAGGCCGATCCCCGCGAACAGCACGACGAGGAAGAGCACCCCGATGGTCGGCAGGGCGCGGGCGAAGTTGGCGAGGCTGGTCGTAGCGAACCCGCCCACGCCGGTGTGCCCGGTGAACAGGCCCAGCGGCACCGCGACGGCGCTCGACAGCACCAGCGCGAGCACCGAGTAGTACACGTGCTCGGTCAGCCGGGCCGGGATCCCGGAGTCTCCGGACCACTGCGCGGGGTCGGCGAACCACCGGCCCAGATCGATGAGGATGTCCACGGTTACCTCTCCCCCGCCGGCGCGGCGGCCGTCCGGACGCGCCGGGTCCGGGTCCGGTCACGGCGGGCCCACGGTGTGAGCCGGCGCTGGGCCAGCACGAGCACGGCGTCGGTCACCAGCGCCAGCGCGACCGTGAGCAGGATGCCGACGACGATGGGCGCGTCGAACTGGCGCCGGAACCCGTCGGTGAGGATCAGCTGGCCCAATCCGCCCAACCCGACGAGGGAGGCGACACTGACCATGCTGATGGTGGCCACCGAGGCCACGCGCAGTCCGGCGATGATCACCGGGACCGCCACCGGCAGCTCCACGGCCACCAGTCGGCGCAACGGCCCGAACCCCATCGCCACCGCCGCCTGACGCACGTGGTCGGGCACCTGGCGCAACCCGTCCACGACGTTGGGCAACAGGATGACCAGCGTGTACAGCGCCAGCGGGATGACCGCCGTCCACTCGCTGAACCCGGTGTAGGGCAGCATGAGGAAGAACAGGGCGATCGAGGGCACCGCGTACAGCACGTTCACCCCGGTCAGCACCGGCGGGTAGAGCCGTTTCCACCGCGCGCACGCCAGCCCCAGGGGCAGGGCCAGGACCAGCCCGACACCGATCGACACGTACGACAGCCGCAGGTGCTGGACCAGCCGCGGCCGGATACCGCGGTCGGGTTCACCCGGCCGGCTCCAGTTGTCGGCGCCCCAACGGGCGACGTCCGTGACCCAGTCCCAGGCCGCGACCCCCGCGTTCGCCGCCTCGGCCGCGCTCACTCGGTCACCGACCAGATCGCCGTGCCGAGGTCGTCCTGGGAGACCACGCCGACCACGCGCCCGTCGTCGTCCACGCCGACCGCCCGGCCCGCCGGGGAGAGCACCGCGGCGTCCAGGGCGGCCCGCAGCGAGTCGGTGCCGACGTTGAAGGTGTGGCCGTAGGGGGACAGGTCGAGCTCGCCGAGCGGGATCCCGGCGGGCACCCGGGCGAGCTGGTCGGTGCCGACCCAGCCCAGGGGGGCGCGGTCGGCGCTGACCACCAGCACCCACGGGCTGCCGTTGCCCTCGGCGATGTCGCGCGCGTCCTCGGCCCGGGTCTGGTCGTCGAACACGGTGTCCTCGCGCGGGGACAGGTCGCGCGCGGGGAAGAAGGACAGGCGGCGCACACCCCGGTCGTAGCCGATGAAGGACTCGACGAACGCGTCGACGGGCTCGGCGAGCAGGCGTTCGGGGGCGTCGTACTGCGCGAGGCGGCCGCCGGGCCGGAAGACGGCGATGCGGTCGCCCAGCCGGACGGCCTCGTCGATGTCGTGCGTGACGAACACGATGGTCTTGTGCAGCTCCTGCTGGAGCCGCAGGAGTTCGTCCTGGAGGGTGGTCCGGACGACGGGGTCGACGGCGCTGAACGGCTCGTCCATGAGCAGGATGGGCGGGTCGGCCGCCAGGGCGCGGGCGACGCCCACGCGCTGCTGCTGACCGCCGGAGAGCTGGTGCGGGTAGCGGCGGGCCTGGGCCGGTTCGAGCCCGACGAGTTCCATCAGCTCGGCGGCGCGCGCCCGCGCCCGCGCCCGGCGCCAGCCCAGGAGCAGGGGCACGGTGGCGATGTTGTCCAGGACGGTGCGGTGCGGGAAGAGGCCCGCCTGCTGGATGACGTAGCCGATGGACCTGCGCAGCACGGCGGGGTCCTGGCGCCGGATGTCCTCACCGTCGATCCGGATGGTCCCGCCGGTGGGCTCGACCATCCGGTTGATCATCCGCAGCGACGTGGTCTTGCCGCTGCCGGAGGGACCGACGAAGACCGTGGTCGCCCCGGTGCGGACGGTCAGGTCCAGGTCGGCGACGGCCACCGTGCCGTCGGGGTAGTGCTTGCTGGCGCCCTCGAACGTGATCATCGGCCGGGCTGCCTCCATTCGGGGGCGGGTGGTGGTCGGAGGCGTACGCGGAATCGCACGCTACCCAGGCGAAGGTAGATCAAACGGGCGACACGCCGGACCGCTTCGGACACCTGTGCGACGTGAGATGTCCGACGCCGCGCCTTCGGAATGCGCGCTCAGGTCCGCTCGGCGGCCCAGGCGGCGAGTTGGTGGAGGTCGTCGGCGACGGTGTCGGCCCGTCGCGCCTCGGGGGTGGCGGCGTGCCGGTAACCGTACAGACCGCGCCGCAGCAGGGCGGCGCGCATCCCGGCCGCGCGCGCGGGCAGGACGTCGTTGTCGACCCGGTCGCCCACGTACAGGATCTCGTCCGCGCCGATCCCGGGCCGGGCCGCGTCGGCGAGCTTAAGGACGCGGTCGAAGAAGACGGGGTCGGGCTTGCTCACACCCCAGTCGTCGGAGATGCCGATGCCGTCGACGCCCAGGTCCATGGCGGCCAGCGCGGGTCCGGCCTCGGGGGGCTGGTTCCCGGCGATGACGAGGGACAGACCGGCCCGGCGCATGGTGTCGAACGCGGGGCGCACGTCGGGGTACAGGTCGCGCTCACCGAAGTGCTCGCGCTCGCCACGGGGGTCCTCGGCACGCCAGCGCGCGCTCTCGGTCGCCAGGTCGAAGCCGGGCACGACCAGACCGAACGCGTCGGTGAGGGTGCCGCCCGAGGCGATGACACCGCCGATGGTGCCGAAGAACGCCATGTGCGGAACCCCGAGGCGGTCGGCCCAGCGCGCGAAGATCCGTGTCTCGTCGACCAGCGTCTCGCCGACGTCGAACACCACAGTACGAATTGCCACGAACAGGGAGTGTACAAGGCGCGCCGGGCCGGGGGCCGTGCCTGTTCTGGTCCTCCGTCTCGCTAACCGCGTTCCGGCGGGCGCAGGACCGCGAAGGCGTCGGTGATCTCCAGCCGGCGGGCGCGGAACCGGAAGAGCGCGGCGGGCCGGCCGCCCGAGCGGCCGGAGGGGACGGAGCGACCGGTCTCCTCGATCTGGCCGCGCCGCAGCAGGACGCGGCGCAGGTTCGTGGCGGCCACGTCGTAACCGAGGGCCGCCCGGTAGTAGCCCGACAGTTCCGACATGGTGAACTCCGGCGGGGCCAGGGCGAAGCCCACGTTGGTGTAGCCCAGTTTGGCTCGCAGGCGCAGTCGGCCGGAGTGGACGATCGCGGCGTGGTCGAAGGCCATCGGCGGCAGGTCGGCGGCCGGGTGCCAGTCGGTGTCCTCCGGGACGACGGGGTCGATGTGGGCGGGGACCAGGCCGAGGTAGGCGGTGGCGAGGGTGCGTCGGCGGGGATGGCGCCCGGGATCGCTCCTGGTCTCCAGTTGTTCGAGGTGGGCCAGGTCGCGCACGTCGACCTTCTGCGCGAGCTGGCGCCGGATGGAGGCCCCCAGACTCTCGTCCGGGCCGAGCCTGCCGCCGGGAAGGGACCACTCTCCCTCGCACGGGGGCAGTGCCCGCCGCCACAGCAGGACGCACAGCTCTCCCCCGCGGATCTGCAGGACGACGGCCAGGGCCTCGTGCGCGGAGAGGGGTTCGACCCCGTCAGCACCACGCATCACGGCCTGCCCGTTTCCTTTAGGAATGCCCACCCTGTCCCTTCCGTTCCACGCCATGTTAAGCTAAACCAGGTTTGTGCCTGAGAGACAAAAACCGTCCACCAGCACCGACCACCACCGGCACGGAGCCCGTACGACGTGCCCACAGCCTCAAGGAAGTAGTAGGACATGGCACCGGTCACCGCCACGGCGGACACCATGACCAGGCAGGAATGGGCCGCCGAGGTCCGCCGCCTGGCGGACGAGCGCGACGCCGTCATCCTCGCGCACAACTACCAGCGCCCGGAAATCCAGGACGTCGCCCACCACACCGGCGACTCCCTGGCGCTCTCCCGTCTGGCCGCGAGTGTCGACGCCAGCACCATTGTCTTCTGCGGCGTGCACTTCATGGCCGAGACCGCGAAGATCCTCGCCCCCGAGAAGACGATCCTGCTGCCCGACCCCAACGCCGGGTGTTCACTGGCCGACACCATCACGGCCGAGGACGTGCGCGCCTGGAAGGCCGAGCACCCCGGAGCGGTCGTCGTCGCCTACGTCAACACCACCGCGGCGGTCAAGGCCGAGACCGACATCTGCTGCACCTCCTCCAACGCGGCCGACGTCATCCGGTCCATCCCCGAGGACCGGGAGATCCTCTTCCTTCCCGACCAGTTCCTCGGCGCCCACGTCAAGCGCGTCACCGGCCGGGACAACATCCACGTGTGGATGGGCGAGTGCCACGTACACGCCGGGATCGACGGCCACACCCTGCGCGAGCGGGTCGCCGCCGAACCCGACGCGGAGGTCTACGTCCACCCCGAGTGCGGCTGCGCCACCTCCGCGCTGTACCTCGTGGGCAGCGGCGCCGTCCCCGAGGACCGCGTCAAGGTGCTCTCCACCGGCGGCATGCTCACCGCCGCGGAGAACACCTCCGCCAAGAAGGTGCTCATCGCGACCGAGACCGGCATGCTGCACCAGCTGCGCAACGCCAACGCGACCACCGAGTTCGAGCCGGTCAACAGCCGCGCCGAGTGCCACTACATGAAGATGATCGACGCCGACAAGCTGTTGAACTCACTGCGCCACGGCACGACCGAGATCACCGTCGACGCCGACACCTCCGAGCGCGCCCGCCGCTCCGTCGAGCGGATGATCGCCATCGGCTCCCCCTCCCGCGGCGGCGAGTAGCGGACGGCCGCGGGACCTGACCGCTGTGTGACCGGTCCGCGCCCGTGTCGGGCCGGTCACGCCCCGCCCGCGGTAACAGAACCCTCACCTTCATGGCGAAGGTCACCGAAACGCCCGCGCCGCGCGCCCGCCCCCGCTACCGTCTCGGATGGAGCGGGGGGAGAATCGTGACCAGAGGCACCGAAAGCGACGAACCAACCCCGGAGGCTGTCGAGCGGCTCTACGACGCCTTCGCACCGGCCCTGTACCGGTACGCCTGGTCCCTGCTGGGCGGCGGGGCCGATCCCGGTCGCGCCACCGAACCGGTGGACGACACAGGCCCCCGGGAGGCCGCCGACCGCGTCACCGAGGCCGTCCACGACGGCCTGGTCGCCGGGGTGGTGCTGACCGACGAACTCGCCGACCCCGCGGACCGGGGCCCCTGGCTCTACGCCCTGGTCCGATCGTCCTGCCAGCGCCGCGGATTCGCCCTGACCTGCCCCTACACCAGGCTGGCCACCGCACCCGCCGAGGCACCGGTGGCCCGGATGTTCGCCCGGCTGCCCGCCAGCCACCGGGAACTCGTCGAGCTCAACCTGCGCCACGCGCTGCCGGTCTCGGCCATCGCCCGCGTCCTCGGCCTGGACACCCAGTTGTGCGGCGAACTGTCCCGATCCGCGATCCGCCGCGCCGCCGACGGACTGGCCGACCTCGACGGGGACGACGCAAAGGGCGGGGCGGCGGCCGAGTCCCCGGCCGCCGCGTGGCGCGCCCGCGTCCAGGAGGTGTCCCTGGCCCTGGCGCTGCTGCGCCCGCCGGGGCCGCCCCCGGGGCTGCGCGACCTGGTCGTGCGCACCTGCGTGGACCCCGACCGCGCGCAGCGGCGCGAGCGGATCGGAGCGGCCATGCACCCGCTCACCAGCGACGGGTACCCCGTGCACCGCGCCCGTGTGGGCGGGGCCGCCGAGGACCCCGTCCCGGAACCCGTCGAACCCGCCGCGGACCAACTGCCGCGCGCCCTGCCCGGGGACCGGGTGACCACCCGCGACCATCCGGTGCGCGCCGAGACGACCACCCCGCTGCCCGGTCCGTCGACCGCCCCGGAACGCGACGACGACGGCGCGTCACCGCGCCGCTGGCCGCTACCCGCCGTCTCCGGGGTGGTCACCGTGGTCCTCGCGGTCGCCCTGTGGTGGTGGGCCAGTGCGCTCGGCGCCCCCTCCACGATCATCGGCACCGACAACGCCGAGGCGGAGCGCAGCCCCCTGGCACAGGACGTGGAGGCGGTGTCCACCACCTCGGACGGCAGGCCGGCCGCGGAAACCGGTACGGGCGCGCCCGGACAGGTGCACGAGCCCCGCAGCGGGCACCAGCAGGGAGATGACGCGGCCCCGTCCGGACACACGACACAGGAGCCCGACCCGGGGGCCGACCAGCACGAGCCGCCCGGCGCAACGCCCGCACCCTCGCCCTCCGGGACACCGGGCTCCCCGTCACCGGAGGAGGGGCAGGACGCCCAGGACGAGGCCCCCTCGCAGAGCCCGGAGGACGAGGACACCTCCGCCCCCGGGGACGAGGAGCCCGGAGGCGGACTGTTCGACGGTCTGCTGGGCTTCCTCTTCGGCGACGGCTGAGGCCGCGTTCGTCCGGGCGCGCACCTGGCACCGTCTCGGCAGACGCCCGCGGCGCGGTCCTCGCTCCGGTCGGGCGTCCGGAGCGCCGGGGACCGCCCGTCCCCGGCGGCACCCGGGCGCACCGCGCGCGGACCCTCGGGGCGAACGGTCGTCAGTACGAGGCGAGCAGGTGGTCGGCGGCCGTGCGCAGGCGCCGCTCGGCCTCGTCCACGTCACGGCGGCCCTTGAGGATCTCCACCAGCTCGAAGATCCACACACTGGTCAGCGATTCGGCCAGTACGTACCCGGCCTCGTCGCGGTCGACCGGGGCCCCGCCGTCGGTGTCCCCGGCCGCCTCCCCGGCGGGAGCGGTCCCCTCCAGGTTGCCCGTGGCCACACGCCACACCAGGTCGGAGATGCGCGTGTCGAGCTCGACCTTGACCTCGGCCATGATGAGTGACCGGACGAGCGCGTCGGCCAGCTCCGGCTCGCGCATCAGGCCCCGGGTGGCGCGCAGCAGGACGTCCACGGCACGGCCCGCGGGGGTGTCGGCGCTGGGCGGACGACGGACGATTCCGCCCTCCAGCAGGTCGAGCTCCTCGGTGACCACCGCCACGACGAGGTCCATCTTGGAGGGGAAGTAACGGTAGAGGGTGCCGAGGGCGACCCCGGCACGCTCGGCGACCGAGCGCATCTGCATGGCGTCGACGCCGCCGCGCACGGCCAGGGCCGCGGCGGTCTGCACGATGCGCTTGCGGCGCTGGGTCTGACTTCGCGACATGGTTCCAGTCGGCGCCTGCACCGCCACAGGGTCTCTCCCGTTCGTCATCAGTCGCGCGCCGTCCGCTCGCCGCGCCGCCGTTGGTGGGGCCGGCACCCGCCCCGGGGCCCCGACCGAGAACACGTTATCTAACGATTTCCCGTTCGGGGAGTGCTTCGAACCCATGATCCTCGCCTCATTGCCCGACGTGGCAGTAGCAATACGAGGAGATGGCCAGGGTTTTCGGATCACCCGAACACATTTGTAGAATATGTTCTATTTGTCGCCGGAGTGATGAACCGAACACGTTCCGCCGCCCTCGCTCCACCTCTCCCCGCACGCACCCGCCGAGGACGCCCGGCCTAGAATCGAATCAGATTCGGTTTCTAGTGGAGAGGTCGCCCCCGCATGAACGACGTCCCCCCGGTCGAGGACCTCGGCAACGGCGTGTGGAGCCTGCCGGTGCCCATCCCCCACAGCCCCCTGGGCGCCACCCTCGTCTACCTGGTCGAGGGCGACCGGGGGCCCGTACTCGTGGACACCGGCTGGAACCACGACGACTCCTGGGACGGGCTCGTCCGGGGCATCAAACAGACCGGACACACGGTCGAGGAGATCCGCGGCGCCGTCCTCACCCACTTCCACCCCGACCACGCCGGGCTCACCGCCCGCCTGCGCGACTCCTCCGACGCCTGGATCGCGATGCACCCCGCCGACATCGCCGTCACCGAACAGCTGCGCACCGCCAGCCCGGGCGAACGCGCCGACTCCGTGGCCGAGCAGTTCCGCGCCGCCGGGTTCCCCGACGAGGACGTCGACGCCTTCCTCGCCGACCCCCACGTGATCGCCCCCTCCGCCACCCCCGACCGCACCCTGGCCGACGGCGACCCCGTCGACCTGCCCGGACGCGACCTGCGCGCCGTGTGGACCCCCGGGCACACCCCCGGACACCTGTGCCTGCGGCTGGGCGACGCCGACGTGCTCTTCACCGGCGACCACGTCCTGCCCGGCATCACCCCGCACGTGGGCCAGTTCCCCCTGCACGCACCCGACGGGGACCCGCTCGGCGCCTTCCTGGCCTCGCAGCGGGCCGTCGGCGCCCTCCCCGGAGCCGACCGGCTCCTGTGCCTTCCCTCACACGAGGGGCGGTTCACCGGCCTGCCCGACCGCACCGCGACGATCGCCGCCCACCACGAGGAGCGCCTCGACGCGATGGCCGCACTCCTGGAGGAGGGGCCGGCCACCCTGTGGGAACTCACCTCGAGGCTGCGCTGGAAGCGCCCCTGGCAGGACATGCGCCTCCTGGCCCGCCACATGGCCGCCTCCGAGACCGCCGCCCACCTGCGCACCCTGGAGGAGCGGGGACGCGCCGCCCGGACCGGGGCCGACGACCGTCCCCGTTGGGTCGCCGTCACCGGCCAGACGAGCCACGCATAGGATCCGTTACCAACCAGCCCGGCGCCGACCCGTACAAAACTCCCGAGTAACATATGGGGCGCCTGTTCACCGGTGAACACGCGCGCCCACCACCGGGACGCCCCGCCGTCGAAGGCTGTCCGACGGCGCGACGGCGACCGGGCCCGCGACCCAACGAAGAGGTGGACCCTTGACCCAGTCGGGCACCAGCACGGGACCGAACCCGCACCCGTCCGGCGACCGCCCCCTCCGCGTCGCACTGCTGTCCTACCGCAGCAAGGAGCACTGCGGCGGCCAGGGGGTCTACGTGCGCCACCTGTCGCGGGAGCTGGCCGCGCTCGGACACGAGGTCACCGTGTTCTCCGGCCAGCCCTACCCCGTGCTGGACGAGGGCGTCACCCTGGAACGGGTCCCCTCCCTCGACCTCTACAACGACGTCAACCCGTTCACCGCCCCGCCCCTGCGCGAGTGGCGCGACTGGATCGACGTCCTGGAGGTCGCCACCATGTGGACCGCCGGCTTCCCCGAACCCCTCACCTTCTCCCTGCGCGCCAACCGCGAACTGCGCCGGCGCCTGGCCGACTTCGACGTCGTCCACGACAACCAGACCCTCGGCTGGGGCCTGCTCGGCATCAAGTCCGCCGGGCTCCCCCTGGTCACCACCATCCACCACCCCATCAGCGTCGACCGCCGCATCGAACTCGACGAGGCCCGCGGACTCCAGAAACTGTCCAAACGCCGCTGGTACGGGTTCGTCGCCATGCAGGCCAGGGTCGCCCGCAGACTCGACCCGATCCTCGTCCCCTCCCGTTCCTCCGCCGACGACATCGCCCGCGAGTTCGGCGTCGACCCCGCCGCCATGGAGGTCACCCCCCTCGGCGTCGACACCCGTTACTTCCACCCCCGCCCCGACACCGAACGCGTGCCCGGACGCATCGTGTGCACCGCCAGCGCCGACAGCCCCCTCAAGGGCGTGGCCACCCTGCTGCGCGCCGCCGCCAAGCTGGCCACCGAGCGCGACGTGCGGCTGACCATCGTCAGCAAGCCCAAACCCGGCGGCCCCACCGACCGCCTCGTCGACGAACTGAGCCTGCGCGACCGCGTCGAGTTCGTCAGCGGCATCGACGACACCGCCCTCGCCGAACTCGTCGCCAGCGCCCAGGTGGCCGTCGTCCCCTCCTTCTACGAGGGCTTCTCCCTGCCCGCCGTCGAAGCCATGGCCTGCGCCACCCCCCTGGTCGCCAGCCGCGCCGGAGCCCTGCCCGAGGTCGTGGGCACCGACGGCGACGCCGGACGGCTCGTCCCCCCGGGCGACCCCGAGGTCCTGGCGAGTGAGCTCGCCGCCCTCCTGGACGACGACCGGGAACGGGCCCGCATGGGCGCCGCCGCCTGGCGACGCGTCCAGGAGCGGTTCACGTGGCGGGCCGTCGCCGAACTGACGGCCCAGCGCTACGCCTCCACCATCGACGCCGTCAGGGGCTCTGGCCGGGGGCCCGCGCACACCACCCCTGACCGCGCATCACACCTGTAGGGAGCCTCCACTGATCACCGTCGACTTCAACCTGTTCCCCGTCGGCCCGGGCAAGCGCGTGCTCGACCTGGGCTGCGGCGGCGGCCGCCACGCCTTCGAGATCTACCGCCGCGGTGCCGACGTCGTCGCCTTCGACCAGAACGTCAGCGACCTGGCCGAGGTCGAGACGATGTTCGCCGCCATGCGCGCCGAGGGCGAGGCGCCCGAGGAGGCCACCGCGGAGACGGTCAAGGGCGACGCCCTCGACATGCCCTTCGACGACGCCAGTTTCGACCGGGTCGTGGCCGCCGAGATCTTCGAGCACATCCCGCACGACACCGCGGCCATGAAGGAGCTGTTCCGGGTCCTGCGGCCGGGCGGAATCGCCGCCGTCACCGTGCCGAGCTTCCTTCCCGAGCGGCTGTGCTGGGCCCTGTCGGAGGAGTACCACACCAACGAGGGCGGCCACATCCGCATCTACACGCGCGCCGAACTGGAGGCCAAGCTCAAGGCCACCGGTTTCGAGATCGGCCCGCACCACCACGCGCACGCGCTGCACGCGCCGTACTGGTGGATCAAGTGCGCCGTGGGCACCTCCAATGACGACCACCCGATGGCCAGGGCCTACCACGACCTCCTGGTGTGGGACATGCTCCAGGCCCCGAAGGTGACCCGCGTCGCCGAGCGCCTGCTCAACCCGGTCATCGGCAAGAGCGTCGTCGTGTACGTGCGCAAGCCGTGATGCGCGCCGAGCTCGCCCTGCCCGGGATCGTCACCTCCGACCAGCTCCTGCGCTCGGCCGACTATCTGGCGCGCGCGCAGGAGCCGACCGGGGCGATCCCCTGGTTTCCCGGCGGCCACACCGACGTGTGGGACCACGTCGAGTGCGCCATGGCCCTGACCGTGACCGGACGGGCCGTCCCCGAGCACGCCGAGGCGGCCCGTCGCGCCTACCTGTGGCTGGTGCGGAGCCGGCACCCGGACGGCGGGTGGGCCGCCAAGTTCCGGCAGGGGGTGCCCGTCACCGACCTGCGCGAGGCCAACCACGCCGCCTATCCGGCGGTCGGGCTCCTCCACCACCTCCTGGTCACCGGGGACGTGGCGTTCGCCGAACGGACCTGGCCGGCGCTGGAGAGCGGACTGGAGTTCGTACTCGGTCTGCGCGGCGAGCACGGGGAGATCCTGTGGGCGCGCTCCGAGGACGGCTCCCCGGGAGACCACGCGCTGCTGACGGTGTGTTCGAGCGTCCACCACGCCCTGCGCTGCGGCGCCGCCCTGGGTGCCCTGCTAGGACGCGGGCGCCCGGACTGGGAGGCGGCCGCCGACCGGCTGGAGGCGCTGATCAACGACCGCGAGGACCTGTTCGCGAACCGGGAGCGGTTCTCGATGGACTGGTTCTACCCGATCCTCAGCGGTGCCGTGCGCGGGGTGGCCGCCAAGGAACGGCTCCAGGAGCGGTGGGACCGGTTCGTCGTCCCCGGCCTGGGTGTGCGGTGCGTGAGCGACCAGCCGTGGGTGACCGCGGCCGAGTCCTCCGAACTGGTCCTGGCCCTGGCGGCCATGGGAGAGCGGGAGGCCGGGACACGCGTACTGGCGGACGTGCAGCACCTGCGGGACGCACGGGACGGCGCCTACTGGACCGGTTACCAGTTCGCGGAGGACGTGCGCTGGCCGGTGGAGCGCAGCACGTGGACGTCGGCCGCCGTGATCCTGGCCGTGGACGCCCTGACCGGCGCGACCGACGGTTCACGGGTCTTCCTGCACACCTGGGACGAGGCGTAGGAACGCCGGGCCGACCGCCCCTGACATGAGGAGGGCCCCGCACCGCGCGTTCGCGGTGCGGGGCCCTCCTCCGTCATCGGGCGTCTCAGTCGCCCCCCGGGAAGAACGGGTTCTCCGGTTCCTCCGGTTCCGTCGTGCCCCCGGGATCACCCGGTTCGGGGTTGGTGGGCTCCCCCGGGTTGCCCGGGTCCGGCGGGTCCGGGATGGTCGGCACCTCCGGAACCTCCGGCACCTCCGGAACCTGGGGGACCTCCGGGGTGGTGGGCGCGTCGTCGACCGGGGCCTGCGGGGCCTCGGGCGTCACCTCGGGCGCCCAGTACTCGTCGTCCCCGCCGAAGGCCGGGTCCGGGAAGGACGCGGGCTCGTAGTTCTCCATCACCGCCGTCATGTAACTGTTCCAGATCTGCGACGGCAGACCCGTGCTGGAGATGTTCTCCCCGGGAACGGTGAAACCGCGGTTGGCGTCGTTGTACACCCCGACGGCCGTCGACAGCTGCGGTGTGTACCCCACGAACCAGGCCGCGGCGGTACCGCCGTTGACCTCGTCCCTGACGGTCCCCGTCTTACCCGCGACGGGGTGGTCCGGGTCCCACAGGTTCGCGTTGCGGCCGGTTCCGTTGTTGGCCACGCCCTCCAGGACGTACGTGAGGTCCGCCGCGGTGGACTCGGAGACGGCCTGGTTGCTCTGCACCTCCGGGCGTTCGTTCTCGCCCTCGCGGTTGACGATCTCCCGGACCACGTGCGCCTCGACGTGCGTCCCGCCGTTGGCGAAGGTCGCGTACCCGCTGGCCTGGTCGACCGGCCGGACGCTGTTCGGGCCCAGCGCCATGACCGGGACGAGCTGGTCGTCGAGGATGCTGCCCTCCGGCAGGCCCGCGGCGTAGGCGGTGTCGCGGATCTCCTCGAAGCCCACCTCCTGGGCGAGGTTGATGTACCCCAGGTTGTTGGAGACCTCGGTCGCCTGGCGGATCGTCATGATGCCGCCGGAGGAGTTGCCCGCGTTCTGGATGCGGGACCCGTTGATGGTCTGCGGCCCGCGCCCGTCCACGGTGGAGTCGAAGCTGTGCCCCTGCTCCAGCGCGGTGGCCAGCACGTACGGCTTGAACGCCGACCCGGCCTGCGCCGTGCCCAGGAACGAGCTGTCGTACTGGTTGGCGTTGTAGTCGTGTCCGCCGAAGAAGGCCAGGACCTCGCCGGTCGCCGGGTCCACCGTGCTCAGGCCGATGTTGATGCCCTCGGGGAGCTCCTCCTGCGTCACCCTCTCGTCGACGGCCGTGTAGGCGGCCTCCATCATGTCCTGGTCGAACGTGGTGACGATCCGGTAGCCCTGCCGGTTGACCATGTCCTCGGTGTAGCCGAGCCGCTCGAGCTCGCTCATCGTCTCCTGGAACATGTAGCCCCGGTAGCCGCTGAGGTCGGTGGTCTGGCGCGCCGGCTCGGGGGCCGGGAACTCCATCGCGTCGGCCTCGTCCTGGGTGATGGCCCCGGTGGTGACCATGCCGTTGACGACGTACTGCCAGCGTTGCTCCATCTCGGGCGTGGTCTCGACGTCGGCCTGGCCGAAGGGCGTCGGCTGCTGGATGGCGGCGGCCAGGAAGGCGGCCTCCTCCGGCGTGATCTCGTCGACGTCCTTGTGGTAGTAGGCCTCCGCCGCGGCCTGGATCCCGTACGCCTGGCGACCGAAGTAGATGGTGTTGAGGTACTGCTGCATCACCCACTCCTTCGACTCGCTCTGGTCGATCTTGATGGCGATGATGATCTCTTGGATCTTGCGCGCGACGGTTCTGTCGTTGGAGACGCCCTCGAAGTAGTTGCGGACCATCTGCTGGGTGACGGTGGATCCGCCCTGGACCTGCTGGCCGGTGACGGTCGACCAGACCGCGCGCGTGGTACCGCGCACGGAGACGCCCGGCTCGGTCCAAAAGCCCCGGTCCTCCGCCGAGATGACGGCCTCGACCACGTGGTCGCCACCGGCGGTCATCTCGTCGTAGGAGACGATCTCGCGGGCGACGCCGCGCTCGGCGAACACGGTCTCACCGTCGGCGAAGTAGAAGGTGGACCCCTCGTCGACGGCGTCGGCCTGGGCCGCGTCGGGGACCTCGACCGTGGTGTAGAAGTAGGCGAACACACCGCACCCGGCGATGATGCCGACCCCGATCAGCACGAGGCAGACCCGGAGGATCCGCCACCACAGCGGAGCCTTCTTCCTGGCCTTCTTCCCCTTCGTGCCCCCGGCACCGGCTCTGGCCTCGGCCTCGGTGGCCACCGCACCGGAGGCGGCCGCGGCCGAGGCCCCGGTGGTCTGCTCCTGCTCCCGTCCCCCGCCGGTGTTCTGTCCCGGGGCGGTGACGGGCACCGGCACGGGAACCCCGGACCGGTCCCCGTGCTCGGCCTGGGCACCGGCGGCGCCGACCGCCCCGGTGGTCTCAGTCGTCTCGGTCCGGTCGCCGTCCTGGGACATGACGTCGGAGAGCCGCCGGGGGGTCGGCCACATCGACTCGTCCTCGACCGTCGGTTCGTCCGCCGGTGGGAGGGGGCGCGTCGCGGGGCCGCTCTCCGCCGTGTCCTCCCCGCTCTCCGGAGAGGCCCCGCCGGGGGCCTGCCCGGCCGCGGCGGGAACGTCGTCGGCCGACGACGCGGTGTCGTCGGGCTCCTCGGAGGAGGGCGCGTGGTCGTCGGAGGGCGCGGCATCGGCGGGAGAGACCGCGGCCTCCGTTTCCACGGCGGCGGGCTCGCCGTCGCCCTCGTCGGGTGTCGACCCCCCGTTTCCGCCGGTGTCGGCGGACGACCCGGCCGCGCTCTCGGAGGCGTCCGGGTCGTCGGTGTCCTCGGACTCATCGCCGGAGCCGAAACCCCGTTCCTCCAGATGCTGGGCCACCCGCTCGCGGAGGAAGGAGCCGCTGGTCTTGAAAACGCCCGGATCCGTCGGGGTTACCTCCTCGGAGGATTGCTCCTCGTCGGTAACGGGTAGGCCACCCTCGGACGTCGGATCAGTGGGCAGCTCTTCGGAAGAGGTGTTGGTGTCCGGCTTCTCAGTCTCAGGACGCTGCCCGTCCGCCCCGCCGTCGCCGTGTGTGCTCTCGCTCAGTTCCCCGCCCCCATGGCAAATCACGTCCGGCACGGTGCCGTCCAGATGTTTGACGCGCCTGTGCCCCGGATCGGTTCGGTAAGAATCAGGACTGAAGCGGTGACTCGGGGAATACCGCCACGCTCGCTCAACCCTCTCCCACACGATACCGGGGCGTAACAGCGTGATCGTCGGTCAGCCGAGCCAGCCGGAAGTTCTTACCGAAGGCTTAACGTTCGACCGGCGTGTCATCACCTCGTCGAGGCCGCGGGATCCGCACGTCCGCGGGGCGTTCGGGCGGCCTGGGCCAGGGCTCCCCTCCCTTGGGGAAGGAGGGCGGTCACAGCACACGTTCGAGGACACGCAGGGAGCCGACCACCCGGACCTCCTTGAACTGGCCCGATTCGAGGGCGCGGCAGTAGATGTTGTACGGAGGGCGGCCACCGTCCGCGGGGTCCGGGAAGACGTCGTGGATCACGAGCGCACCGCCCGGGGCGACGTGCGGGCTCCAGGACGCGTAGTCGGTCTGGGCCGCCTCCTCGCTGTGGCCGCCGTCGATGAAGAGCATCCCGAGGGCGGCACCCCACACAGCGGCGACGTCGGCCGAGCGACCGACGAGGGCGATGACCTCGTCGTCGAGGCCGGCCAGGGTGATCGTGCGCCGGAAGTGCGCAAGGGTGTCGAACTTCCCGGTGACCTCGTCCACGAGGGTGGCGTCGTGGTACTCCCACCCCACCTGGTGCTCCTCGGATCCCCGGTGGTGGTCCACGGTGTGGATCCTCCCACCCGTCCGGCGCGCCGCGGCACCGAGGAAGATCGTGGACTTTCCGCAGTAGGTTCCGATCTCCACGATCGGACCGAGATGGGCGTGGGCGAGCGCGGTCTCGTAGAGGGCGGTGCCCTCATCGGTGGGCATGAAGCCCTTGGCCGCCTCGGCGGCCGCCAGGAGTTCGGCGGGAATCGTCGTCATGGTTCGATTCTCCCAGCCCGCACGGAGGCCTCCTCCCCCGACCAGGGGGTTTCGAACATAGAATTCACAATCGCACGAACCCGCGCACACAAAAGAGGGGGCCGTCCCCACAAGGACGACCCCCTCCAAGAAAAACCGTGGCAGC
>NZ_JBVMUY010000049.1:0-255 GCF_055632325.1 Nocardiopsis sp. KDC1DS13DA1 | reverse complement strand
CGAACGCCAGCGCCGCACCGTGGCGGGCGCCCGGCTGCTGGCCGAGCGTCTGACCCGGCCCGACATGGCCCAGGTCGGGGTCAGGGTGCTCACCGGGGGCACCGACGTGCACCTGGTCCTGGTGGACCTGGTCGACTCAGCGATCAACGGCCAGGAGGCCGAGGACCGGCTGCACTCGGTGGGGATCACGGTCAACCGCAACGCGGTGCCCAACGACCCGCGTCCGCCGATGGTGACCTCGGGGCTGCGGATCGG
>NZ_JBVMUY010000048.1:0-636 GCF_055632325.1 Nocardiopsis sp. KDC1DS13DA1 | reverse complement strand
CACGCCAACGTCCAACCCCACTCGGGCGCCCAGGCCAACACCGCCGTCTACTTCGCCCTGCTCAAGCCCGGCGACACCATCCTGGGCCTGGACCTGGCCCACGGCGGCCACCTGACCCACGGCATGCGCATCAACTACTCCGGCAAGATCCTCAACGCCGTGGCCTACCACGTACGCGAGGAGGACGGCACCGTCGACTACGACGAGGTCGCCGCCCTGGCCAAGGAGCACCAGCCCAAGATGATCGTGGCGGGCTGGTCGGCCTACCCCCGCCAGCTCGACTTCGCCCGCTTCCGCCAGATCGCCGACGAGACCGGCGCCCTGCTCATGGTCGACATGGCCCACTTCGCGGGCCTGGTCGCCGCCGGCGAGCACCCCAGCCCGGTCCCCTACGCCGACGTGGTCACCACCACCACGCACAAGACCCTGGGCGGCCCCCGCGGCGGACTGATCCTGTCCCGCAAGGAACTGGGCAAGAAGATCAACTCCGCGGTGTTCCCGGGCATGCAGGGCGGCCCGCTGGAGCACGTGATCGCCGCCAAGGCCGTCGCGCTCAGGGTCGCCGCCGGCCAGGACTTCGTCGAACGCCAGCGCCGCACCGTGGCGGGCGCCCGGCTGCTGGCCGAGCGTCTGACC